>NZ_CP120373.1:1987500-2110000 GCF_029892065.1 Sinorhizobium garamanticum
GGCGAGAAGCCTGCACGCGACCTCGGAGACGATACGCCTCCGCATCGCGGCTCGGCCGTGCCCTCCGCCGGCACGAAGAAAGAAGCCGGTGCCAAGGGCGAGGAGCCGGAAGGCGGCTTCGAACCGCAACCGCAATAGGACCTGTCGAACAATGAAATCGGAGGCCGCCGCGCCGGAAGGAGCGGCGGCTTTTTGTTGGGTATATTCGTCCAGAGTGTCTTTCGCGCGCTTGGTAACGCGATGTAATGATTTCTGATGATAGGATTGCTGCCGTTTGCTGCGGTTTTATGCCAAAGATGATTCAAATATGCCTGACTTCTGCGCTGGACGCGAGCAGGCTGCAGCAAAGAGGGAGCCGCTACTGCGTGATTCCTTAAATCGGAATCGATTTAAGGACAAAATCATGCAGCAGTTCAAAGTGCTACAGCGACCGTAGCGCGTCCGATTGGACGCGCGGCGCTGTAGAGCGTCAAACTCTGGATACGAGGTCCGGCGATATGAAATCCAATCGCGGAACACGCAGACAGACGCGGTCGGTAAAGTCTATCCTGCCGAAGCAGGACCATGGAGTTCTTATGAAGCGTAGATATTTCGGCACTGACGGCATTCGCGGCCAGTCCAATATTTTCCCGATGACGCCAGATCTCGCCATGCGTGTCGGCATCGCCGTCGGAACGATCTTCCGTAATGGAGCGCACCGCCACCGTGTCGTGATCGGCAAGGACACGCGCCTTTCCGGTTATATGCTCGAAAATGCGATGGTCGCCGGCTTTACGGCCGCCGGACTAGACGTCTTCCTGCTCGGACCGATCCCGACGCCGGGTGTCGCCATGCTGACGCGATCGCTGCGCGCCGACATCGGCGTGATGATCTCGGCTTCGCACAATCCGTTCCGCGACAACGGCATCAAGCTCTTCGGACCCGATGGCTACAAGCTTTCCGATGACATCGAGGAAAAGATCGAGGAGCTCATCGACCAGGATATGTCCGGCCAGCTTGCCAAGCCCGAGGATATCGGCCGCGCCAAGCGCGTCGATGGCGACATCTATCGCTATATCGAACAGGCGAAGCGGACGCTGCCGCGCGACGTCACGCTGAAGGGGCTGCGGATTGCCATCGACTGCGCCAACGGCGCCGCCTACAAGGTTGCTCCGTCGGCACTCTGGGAACTCGGCGCCGAAGTGGTGACGATCGGGACGGAGCCGAACGGCGTCAACATCAATCTCGAATGCGGCTCGACGCATCCGGCCGCCCTATCGAAAAAGGTTCATGAAGTCAGGGCCGATATCGGCATCGCCCTCGACGGCGATGCGGACCGGGTCCTGATCGTCGACGAAAACGGGACCGTCGTCGATGGCGACCAGCTCATGGCGGTGATCGCTGACAGCTGGGCTACGGACGGAATGCTGAAGGGTGGCGCCATAGCCGCGACGGTAATGTCGAATCTCGGCCTCGAGCGTTACCTTAGGGGCCGGGGCATCGGACTGCATCGCACCAAGGTCGGCGACCGCTATGTCGTCGAGCAGATGCGCCAGGACGGCCTGAACGTGGGTGGCGAACAGTCCGGCCACATCGTGCTCTCCGATTTCGGAACGACCGGCGACGGCCTGGTGGCTGCGCTGCAGATCCTTGCTGTGGTCAAGCGGCAGGGCAAGTCGGTCAGCGAAGTATGCCACCGCTTCGAGCCCGTGCCGCAGATTCTGAAGAATGTTCGCATATCTGCGGGCAAGCCGCTCGAGCATCCGTCCGTGCAGCAGGCCATCGCCGATGCCGAGGCGGGCCTTGCCAAGAATGGCCGCCTGCTGATCCGCCCGTCTGGAACAGAACCGCTGATCCGCGTCATGGCGGAAGGCGACGACCGCAGCCAGGTGGAGCGCATCGTCGACGAACTCGTCAACGTGATCGGCAGTGTGCGCAGCGCGGCTTGACCTTAAAGCAACTTCAGGAAAAGTGCTTAACGGTCTCGCCGTAATTGCATAGATTCAGAGAATTAAAGCGTTCGCTGTTTCAACGAACAATGAATGATCAGCAACGCTGAACAGCTTGCAAGGCCGGCATCGATTGCCGGCTTTTTTATTGCAGCAACGCATTGAATGATTGTCGCTGAACATCAGCAATCGTTAAAAAACACAGTAAATTTCTATGCTTAATCCGATGTTAACCGCGGCATGCGATTTCTGACGCAACAACAGTTGCAGTATCCGGCCAGGCAACGCGGCGCGGGTCAGAATATTCGCGGGGCATATTATGAAGAGACCTTTGATTGCATTTATTGCGGCGTTACTGTGCGGCACTCCAGCTTTGGCTGCCGACCTTTACGTCGAAGATCCTGCGCCGGTTGTAGCGCCTGGCGGCTGGTATCTGCGCGGCCATCTTGGCATGAGCAACCAGCGGCTCGACAGAATGCATCACGAGTTGATGGATGACGTCGCCGTTCATGATTTCCTGGACGATGGCAGCTTCGACAGCGCGCCGCTGGCGGGCGGCGGTATCGGCTATCAGTTCAACGACTGGCTCCGCCTCGATGGTATCGTTGAATATCGCGGCAAGGCGGATTTCACCGCCCTCGACCGCTATGACGGCGACGGCGACGGGATATGGGACGGAACGAACGACTATGACGGCGCCAAGTCGGAATGGTTGCTGATGGCCAACGCCTATGTCGACATCGGCGACTGGTACGGCGTCAAGCCCTATGTCGGCGCCGGCATCGGTGCTTCGCGCAACACGTTCTCGGGCTTCCGCGACATCAACGTGCCGACGGTCGGCGTCGCCTATGCTGACGAAGATTCGACCTGGAACTTTGCCTGGGCGCTGCACGCCGGCGTCGCCTACCAGGCGACCGAGCGGTTGGCGATCGATTTCGGTTATAGCTACGTCAATCTCGGTGACGCCAAGACCGACAATATCCGCAGCTACGACGACACCGTAAACAACGCCCCGATGAATTTCGAGGACATCACCTCGCACGACTTCAAGCTGGGCATGCGCTACGCGCTGCAATAGCGCGGAGCGCAGGATCAGACATTCGTTCGGGGCCGCCACGCGGCCCCTTTCCATTGCGGTTAAAGCACGAACAGATGAAGACGCTCGCGACCTGCTTCTTTTTCCTCTTCGCCACGCTCGCCCATGCCGGATCGGCCCCGAAGTTCGCTTTGGCCGATCCGAACGACGTCGTCGCGCAAAGGTTCCTTCCCGGGCACGATTTCGAAATCGGAATGACTCTCTCCGAGGTCGAAGCGGTCATTTCACGGAAATACGCGCACTGGCAGAAGACGGAAAATCGCGAAGCGGTAAAGACGAAGCAGGACGCGGCGTCAGCAACCTTTACCGAATCGATCTCGCTGGAGTCGCGCGGCCAGTCGCCGCTTTCCGATGTTTATCGGCTCGACTTTACCTCGCCACTGTTGGGCGGGGTCCTCTACAGCATCACACGCGACATCAAATTTTCTCATTTGCCGAAGGATCGCCTCGCTTCCGACGAATGGCGGAAGACGATTGCGAGATACTGGGGAAAGCCATATGCCGCCGTTGGGCCGGGTCGCGACAATCTCGTTCAGGCCATCTTTTTCTTCAATGACGCCGGTGTCGCCACGGCTCGGGATAAAGGCTTCTGCACGACCATATTCGGGAAAATGGGCGCGATCTCGCGGAATGTCACCGATGACGTCGAGGAAGTGATTACCGGAATCGAAAGAGAGGGGTGTCACTTCTTCACAGAAGCAAGGGCAATCGTTGGCGAAGGCGGTTTGCTCGTGCGAACCGCGTCGCGGCGCACCGATATGCTTTCCTATGTGCGGGACCTGGCAGCGCGCGCGTCGCGTGGCGACCGATGATCAGGTTCCCATTCGAACCAGCCTTCCGGATACTTCCGGCGATCGTCGTCCTAACGCTCCGGCCGTCACCGGACCGATTTCCTAAATTTTTCGTCAAACAACATGCTTAACCGCTGGTTAACTTGTCCCTGCCAATAGTTAACGCAGGTCCGGCCGTCACGAAGGTCGGACCGACGGCATTGACGAAAGGGCATACGGATGGACTGGCGGCACGGGATCTGCGGGATCGCACTTGGCGCTGGTCTGGGCGCTGGTCTGCTGGCGTCCGGTGCGGCATATGCAGCCGACGACGAATTGCTCGACGCCCCGGAGATCACCATTTCCCCCGAAGCAAGCGATGTCGGCGGCCTCTATCTGCGCGGCGACATCGGCTATGCGCCATGGCGCGACGAGGGCGACCCCTCCTATCGTACCTTCGACGCCGGAACGGGCACCTACAACAATGTCCCGTTCGACAATGCCCGCTTCGACAAGCCGATCTCGGGGACGATCGGCATCGGCTATCGGTTTAACGACATCGTGCGCGCCGACATAACGGCGGAGTATTTCGAGGGTCGGTTCGACGGCTCGTCGCTGTCAGCCGCTCCCTGCGTGGGCCAGGGCGCCGGAACGTCATGCGCTTTTTCGCATGACGCCAATTTCTCCGCGCTCGGTCTGATGGCGAACGGCTACGCCGACCTGGCGACGCTCGCCGGATTCACGCCCTACCTCGGCGCGGGCATCGGCGCCACCAACATCAACTGGAACACTGTCCGCGAGACGGCGACCTGCGTCGCCGGCGGCGGCGCCTGCGCCGGCGGGGCAGGTGGCACGTCCTATCGCGGAGAGGATAGCTGGCGCTTCACCTACGCGCTCATGGCCGGTGTCTCCTACGACATCACCGACCGGCTGAAACTCGATCTCGGCTATCGCTATTCCCACATAGCGGATGGAGACATGTTCGGGTTCGGAGCGGAGGCGCTTGCCGGTGCCAGCGGCGCCAAGGGCCACGACGACGGCCTTTCACGCCATGAGATCCGCGCAGGCCTGCGCCTCTCGCTCTGGTAACAATCATTCGGCAGTCGCACTGACGGTGTACGAACTTTGCCCGGAACGCCGAAAATTTTTTCAAAAGCGACGCAAGCCGCTTGACTTCCTCTCGGACCCACAATATTCCCGACGGCGGGACACCCCTCCCCAACGAGGGGCTTCTATCTGAGAGGATAGCATTATGACGAAGCCTGCCAAGCCGGACGTGCGTCCGGCAAACACCCATTTTTCTTCTGGCCCTTGCGCGAAGCGACCTGGTTGGACGCTCGACGCTCTCTCCGATGCCGCTCTCGGTCGCTCGCACCGAGCCAAGATCGGTAAGACGAAGCTCAAGCAGGCCATTGATCTTACCCGTGAAATTCTTGAAGTGCCGGCCGATTACCGCATCGGTATCGTGCCCGCCTCCGATACCGGCGCTGTCGAAATGGCGCTCTGGTCGCTGCTGGGCGCCCGCGGCGTCGATATGCTTGCCTGGGAAAGCTTCGGTGCCGGCTGGGTGACCGACGTGGTCAAGCAGCTGAAACTTGCCGACGTTCGCAAGTTCGAAGCCGGCTATGGGGAACTGCCGGATCTCGCCAAGGTCGATTTCGACCGTGATGTCGTCTTCACCTGGAATGGCACAACCTCGGGCGTGCGCGTGCCGAATGCCGATTTCATCCCGGCGGACCGCAAGGGCCTGACGATCTGCGACGCGACCTCCGCCGCCTTCGCTCAGGATCTCGATTTCGCCAAGCTCGACGTCGTCACCTTCTCTTGGCAGAAGGTGCTCGGCGGTGAGGGGGCTCATGGCGTCCTCATTCTTTCACCGCGCGCAGTCGAACGGCTGCTCACCTATGCACCGGCATGGCCGCTGCCGAAAATCTTCCGTCTGACCAGCGGCGGCAAGCTGATCGAGGGCATCTTTGCCGGCGAAACAATCAACACGCCGTCGATGCTCTGCGTCGAAGACTATATCGATGCGCTCCTTTGGGCGAAGTCGGTTGGCGGCCTCAAGGGGCTGATCGCCCGGGCAGACGCCAATGCCGGCGCGATCCATCGCTTCGTCGACGCCAACGGGTGGATTGCCAATCTGGCGACCAAGGCGGAAACCCGCTCCAACACCTCCGTCTGCCTCAAGATCGTCGACAAGGACGTGCTCGCCCTCGATGCCGACGGCCAGGCTGCCTTCGCGAAGGGCGTCGTTGCCCTGCTCGAAAAGGAAGGTGTCGCCTACGATATCGGTCACTATCGCGATGCGCCCTCCGGTTTGCGGATCTGGGCCGGTGCCACCATCGAGACTTCCGACATGGAAGCGCTGATGCCGTGGCTCACCTGGGCCTTCGAGACCCAGAAGGCGACGCTGTCGCAGGCCGCCGCCTGATCCAAGCGATAAGCTTCGCTCGCCACCGAGCGAAGCCAATCCCGCATCCCTTTCAGAACTGATCCTTAAGGAGGCCTCTCATGGCACCTCGCGTTCTCGTATCCGATGAACTGTCGGAAACCGCCGTCCAGATCTTCCGCGACCGCGGCGTTGAAGTGGATTTCCAGCCGAAGCTCGGCAAGGACAAGGAAAAACTCGCCGAGATCATCGGCAACTACGACGGTCTCGCCATCCGCTCCGCCACCAAGGTGACAGAGAAGCTGATCGCTGCGGCCACCAATCTCAAAGTCGTCGGCCGTGCCGGCATCGGCGTCGACAATGTCGACATCCCGGCTGCTTCGCGCCGCGGTATCATCGTCATGAACACGCCCTTCGGCAACTCGATCACCACGGCCGAGCATGCGGTCGCGCTGATGTTTGCCGTCGCCCGGCAGCTTCCTGCAGCCGACGGTTCCACCCAGGCCGGCAAGTGGGAAAAATCGAAGTTCATGGGTGTCGAGATCACCGGCAAGGTGCTCGGCGTGATCGGCGCCGGCAATATCGGCTCGATCGTCTGTGCCCGCGCCATCGGCCTGAAGATGCATGTCATCGCCTATGATCCGTTCCTGTCGAAGGAGCGCGCCGAGGAGATGGGCGTCGTCAAGGTTGAACTCGACGAGCTTTTTGCGCGGGCGGATTTCATCACCCTGCACGTGCCGCTGACCGACAAGACCCGCCACATCATCGACGCAGAAGCAATCGCCAAGATGAAGCCGGGTGTGCGCATCATCAACTGCGCCCGTGGCGGTCTCGTTGTTGAAAGCGCGCTTGCCGAGGCGCTGAAGTCCGGTCATGTCGCCGGCGCCGGCTTCGATGTCTTCGAGGTGGAGCCCGCCACTGAAAGTCCGCTCTTTGGGCTGCCGAACGTCGTCTGCACGCCGCATCTCGGCGCTTCCACGACGGAAGCGCAGGAGAACGTGGCGCTGCAGATCGCCGAGCAGATGTCCGACTATCTGGTCAACGGCGCCGTTTCGAACGCCATCAACATGCCGTCGATCACGGCCGAGGAAGCGCCGATACTCAAGCCCTTCATCCGGCTCGCCGACGTTCTCGGCGCCTTCGTCGGCCAGGTCACGGAAAGCGCGATCAAGGAAATCGAAATCCTCTATGACGGCTCCACGGCGGCTATGAACACCAAGGCGCTGACGAGTGCGGTTCTCGCCGGCCTGATCCGCCCACAGGTGGCGGACGTCAACATGGTTTCCGCGCCGGTTATGATCAAGGAAAAGGGCGTGATCCTTTCCGAAGTGAAGCGCGATAAATCCGGTGTCTTCGACGGCTATATCAAGCTGACGGTGACGACAGCGAACCAGACCCGTTCGGTCGCCGGCACGGTCTTCTCTGACGGCAAGCCGCGCTTCATCCAGATCAAGGGCATCAATCTCGACGCCGATGTCGGCAAGCACATGGTCTATCTGACCAACACCGACGTCCCCGGCATGATCGGCTTCATCGGCACGACGCTCGGTGACGCTGGCGTCAACATCGCCAACTTCCAGCTTGGCCGCGAGAAGGAAGGCGGCGATGCCATCGCGCTGCTTTATGTCGACGGTCCCGTCTCAGAGAAGGTGCTCGACAAGCTGCGCGCGAATGCGGCGATCCGCCAGGCGAAGCAACTGGTGTTCAATATCGATTAAGCGGAACCCGTCCGCAACTCGGCCACAGGGCCGCACGTCTTTCAGATGTGCGGCCCTGTGGCATTTTCCATGCGGCTCGCATTCGAGGCAAATGAGGTCACGCCGGCGCCGTCTTGTCAGCGCGGCAGTTTGGGGCGGCCGCGTTCCGCGATGGCAATGCCGCCAAGGACCAGCAGCAGTGCCACCAGGTGAAAGGGATGGAACGTCTCGCCGACAAGAAGCACGGAAAGAAGCGTTCCGAACACCGGGATGGCGTTGATGAACAGCCCGGCGCGATTGGCGCCGATCATTTCCACGCCACGCACGTAGAGAACCTGCGACATCAGCGACGGGAAGATCGCAGCATAGATTACGATCGCCCAGCCGGTGGCATCGGGTACGATCGCGCTGCCGTTTGAGAATTCCCAGATGAGAAGCGGGATGGCGCTCAGGAGCGCCCCGAAGGCCGGCGCCGCGATGAAGCTCTGCCAGTGCATGTTCGGCTTCCAGCGCAGCCCGACGGTATAGGCGGCATAGACGATACAGGCGAGGATCATCAGTGCGTCGCCGAAATTGAACTGCAACTGCAACAGGCTGAGAAGGTCGCCATGCGCGGCGGTGATCAAGACGCCGATCAGCGTCACGGTGAAGCCGATGATCTGCGCGACCGAAGCCCTCGTCCGAAAGAGGACGAAGTTGAAGAGGAAGATCAGCATCGGAATGCCGGCCTGCAGGATCACGGCGTTGATGGCGCTCGTATATTTTACGGCGGAATAGAGGAACGCATTGAACATCGTGAAGCCGACGGCACCATAGGCCAGCAATTGCAGCCAGTGCTCACGGATCTTGTCCCAGTCGCGACGGATCTGCGGCGTCATCAATGCCAGGATGACGGCGAGCGCGACCATCCAGCGCAGCGTCGTCAGCATCATCGGACTGACGTGCCCGACGGCCATCTTGCCTGCGACCGAATTGCCGCCCCAAAAAAGCGAAGTTATTGCGAGATAGAAATAGGCCCTGGCGTTCACGATGCTGCGATCCATGTGGGACGGGAGTGGGTGCCGGAGAGGCGGGAGAGCGGCAGAGATATAGGCGCTAAATCCGTCGCTTGTCATGCGAAAAAGGGCGTCGCGCGGGTCACAACGGGGTCGCTTTCCGCAGGACAACACAGTATAGATGCGCGGGTTTCAGGATGGCGCAATCCCTTGTGCGCGTGCGAACAGGAAGAAAATTATGACGAATGTCGTGGTGGTCGGATCCCAGTGGGGCGACGAAGGCAAAGGCAAGATCGTGGATTGGCTCTCGGAGCGCGCGGACATCGTCGTGCGATTCCAGGGCGGCCACAATGCCGGCCACACCCTGGTGATCGACGGCGTCAGCTATAAGCTGTCCCTGCTCCCCTCCGGCGTCGTTCGTCCCGGCAAGCTCGCCGTCATCGGCAACGGCGTCGTGATCGATCCCCATGCGCTGATTGCGGAAATGGACAAGCTCGCCAAGCAGGGCGTGAAGGTCACGCCGGACAATCTGCGTATCGCCGACAATGCGACGCTCATTCTGTCGCTGCACCGGGAGCTCGACGGATTCCGTGAGGATGCCGCCTCGAACAGCGGCACCAAGATCGGCACGACGCGCCGCGGCATCGGCCCGGCCTATGAGGACAAGGTGGGCCGCCGCGCCATCCGCGTCATGGACCTTGGTGACCTCGATACCTTGCCGGCGAAGGTCGATCGGTTGCTGACGCACCACAACGCGCTGCGCCGCGGGCTGGGCGAGGTGGAGATCAGCCACAAGGCGATCATGGACGAACTCTCCTCCGTCGCAGCGCGTGTGCTGCCGTTCATGGATACGGTTTGGCTGCTGCTCGACAAGGAGCGCCGCAAGGGCGCGCGCATCCTCTTCGAGGGTGCGCAGGGCACGCTGCTCGATATCGATCACGGCACCTATCCCTTCGTCACCTCGTCGAACACGGTTGCCGGTCAGGCCGCTGCCGGTTCCGGCATGGGGCCGGGATCGCTCGGCTATATCCTCGGCATCACCAAGGCCTATACGACGCGCGTCGGCGAAGGACCGTTTCCGACCGAGCTTAACGATGAGATCGGCCAGTTCCTCGGCGAACGCGGCCATGAATTCGGGACCGTTACGGGGCGCAAGCGCCGCTGCGGCTGGTTCGACGCCGCGCTCGTGCGCCAATCGGTTGCCGCCAACGGCATCACCGGCATCGCGCTCACCAAGCTCGACGTGCTCGATGGCCTCGACGAGTTGAAGATTTGCGTCGCTTATACTCTGGACGGACAGGAGCTTGACCACCTTCCGGCAAGTCAGGCGCAGCAAGCTTCGGTAAAGCCAGTCTACATTACGCTTGAAGGCTGGAAGGAATCGACGGTTGGTGCCCGTAGTTGGGCCGATCTTCCGGCACAAGCGATCAAGTATGTTCGCCAGGTCGAGGAACTGATTGGCGCGCCGGTTGCACTTCTTTCGACGAGCCCGGAACGCGACGACACAATACTTGTGACGGATCCTTTTGAGGACTAGTGTCGCGCAACGACAGTCGCGTCGTGATTGTGGGCACATGCCTGGGAGTATGAGAAAGTTCTGATGGCAGATTTTGTTGCAGTTATTCGCAGGACCGTTGACGGCCTGTCGGAAAACACACCGGAAATGCGAGGCAAGGTTTACGAGAAGGCGCGCAGTGCTGTGCGCCGGCAACTCGAAAACATGAGCCCGCGGCCATCGGACGACATGATCAATCGCCAGCTGAACAAGCTGGAACAGGCAATCGGCGAGGTCGAAAGCGAATACGCGGAAGCGCTTCCCGCGGTCGAGGACGCCGGCGCGGTCGAGCCGGGCGTAGCTGAAACGGCGATCGAGCAAGAGCCGCCCGCCTCGGTCGAGCCCGAGACGGCCGCGAGCGCCCCTGAACCGGAACAGGCGCCGTCTGGAGAGCCGATTGAGGAACCCGCAAGCGAGGAGCCGAGCGTCGAGCAACCGGTGTCGCCGACTCCGGTCAGCGCCGAGGCCGGGGACGAGGAGCCGCACGCTGCGCCGATCAACGAGGCTGCGGCACACGAGCCGGACGCCGCCTATGACGACGGCGCTCCGTCCGAACCGGCGCGGGAAGCAGAGACAGAAGAGCCCACTGAGGAAACCGCCGCACAATGGCCTTCTTCGACCGAGGAGCAGCCGGCCGCGCGCGAACGCGAAGCCGAGCGGGCGCCGCCGGTTGAACATATCGGGGAACCTGAGCCGCGCGCAGACGAACTCCACGGCGAGCAGGTTGAGCCTCAGCCCGATCATGCGGAGCCTGTACACTCCGAGCCGCTGCCGAGCGAGGAGGAAACGAATAAATCGGCCACGTCGGAGTGGGCCCTGCCGGAGTGGGAGGATACACCTCCGACGACGCAGGCGGCCGACACCCAGGCGGCACCCGAGGATACACCTTCGTCGAAACCCGAGCTTTTGGGCATTCATCCGGTGGAACCGGAAGAGGCCGAGCCCGCGCAGCATGCCCGCGAGGCGGAGCCGTCGCGCTCCTGGTCCTTCGACGATGGCGATCCTTTCGCGACCACAACGGAGAGCAAAAAGGACAAGGCTGGCGAAAACGATATTTCCGAATGGTCGTGGCCGGTGGAAAAAGCGCCTGTGCCCGCAAGCCAGGAAGAGCGTGCCAGCACCGCCTGGGACCACATCGACGACTTGCTCGGCTTTGGCGAGAACAACGGGGCAGCGGCGGCTGCAAACGGAGCGGCCAAGGAGAACGGTCGGGAGCAGCCTCCGGTTTCCGCGCCAGCCCGGCCATCGTCCTACCGAGCGACGCCCAAACCTTCCCGGTTCAATTTCAAGCGGCTGGCGATCGGCGCCGTCATTGCGCTTCTCCTCGGCAGCGGCGGTTATGCCTATTGGCAGAACAGGGAGGCGGGCAACGCCTGGCTTTCAGGGGTTATCGCGAAGATCATGCCGGCAGCACCGGAAGCCCCCGAAACGCCGGACGGTCAGAACGCGCCTGCTGGTCAATCAAGCGGACAGCCGGGTGCGCCTGACGAAACGGCTCGGCCTGAGGACAGCTCGACCAAGTTCACCCAGCGTCTGCTTGCCGATGGCTCCGAAGCGGACGACGGGCCGGCTGGCGCGAACGGCACGGAAGTCTCCCAGGAGGGCAAATCCGTCGCTCCCCAGACGGAGGCTGGACCGGCGCAAATTGGTGGCGCCGCACCACAGCCGCCGGCGGGAGAGCAAGCCGCAACGGCACAGGGCCGGACCGCCGGCCAGAACGCAGGCCAGACGCCTCAAGCAGAGATTTCCGTCGCCGATGGCGAGAAGATGTTCCTTTACGAGGAGCGGCTCGGCCAGTCTTCCCCGACAGCGATTCCTGGCACCGTCGCCTGGTCGATCAAGGATGAATCCCCGGGCGGCGACGCCAAGCCCGAGCCCGCCATCCAGGCGCAGATCACCGTTCCCGATCGCGGTTTGACCGCGCTGATGACGATCAAGCGCAATGCCGATCCGTCGCTGCCGGCAAGCCACGTGGTCGAATTCGTGTTCTCGCTGCCAGAAAACTTCGAGGGCGGCGCTATTGACAGTGTCCAGCGTGTTTCGATGAAGCGCACCGAGCAGGACCGTGGTGATCCACTGATCGCCGTCCCGGCGAAGATCACCGACGATTTCCACATGATCGCGCTCAACGACTTCGCCGAAGCGGTCAGCAACAATACGGAACTGCTGCGCAGCCGCAGCTGGATCGATATTCCGATTACCTACCGGAATGGACGCCGCGCCCTGCTGACGCTGGAGAAAGGTGCGGCCGGCGTCGAAGCCTTCAACAAGGCCATGCAGGCGTGGAGTTCGCTTGGCAACACGGCCGCAAGCAGCCAATAGCCGCTGCTGCATGTTTCCTTAAATCGGAACCGATTTAAGGAAAAAACATGCACCATTTCAAAGTGCTACAGCGTCCTTTTGCGCGTCTGATACGACGCGCGGCGCTGTAATGAGACAGCGATGCAAAAAATCCCGGCGGGGCAACCCGGCCGGGATTTTCGTTTGTCCCTGTGAATCGCAGCCGATTTAGGGATGAAAACATGCAGCAATTCAAAGTGCTACAGCGTCCTTGCGCGTCTGATAAGACGTGCGCCGCTGTAGCAAGTCGACCCTTTACGCGCCTTCGACGACACGCAGGGCGCTCGAGCGCTCCAGGGCCGCCTTGCGGACGGCATCCTGTACTTTCTCGAAAGCACGCACTTCGATCTGCCGGACGCGTTCGCGGCTGATGTCGAACTCGGACGAGAGGTCTTCCAGCGTTACCGGTTCCTCTGCCAAGCGACGGGCCTCGAAAATGCGACGCTCGCGATCATTCAGCACCTTCATCGCGCTGGCGAGCAAGGCCCGGCGATTGTCGAGTTCGTCCTGTTCGATCAGGATCTCTTCCTGGTTGTCGTGGTCATCGACAAGCCAATCCTGCCACTGGCCGGAGTCGCCCTCGCTTGCCTTGATCGGCGCGTTCAACGAGGCATCGCCCGAAAGGCGGCGGTTCATCGAAACGACCTCGTCCTCGCTGACCTTCAGGGTCGTCGCGATTTCCTTCACCTGCTCGGGCTTGAGGTCTCCCTCGTCGAGCGCCTGTATGCGGCCTTTCAGCCGCCGCAGGTTGAAGAACAGCCGTTTCTGATTGGCGGTCGTGCCCATTTTGACGAGCGACCAGGAGCGCAGGATGTATTCCTGGATCGCTGCCTTGATCCACCACATCGCGTAGGTCGCAAGCCGGAAGCCACGATCGGGCTCGAATTTCTTGACGGCCTGCATCAGGCCGACATTGCCTTCCGATACGACTTCGCCGATCGGCAGGCCATAGCCGCGGTAGCCCATCGCGATCTTGGCGACGAGGCGAAGATGGCTTGTCACCAGCTTGTGCGCGGCACTGCGGTCGTCATGTTCCTGGTACCGCTTGGCGAGCATGTACTCTTCCTGCGGTTCGAGCATCGGAAACTTGCGGATTTCGTCGAGATAACGGTTGAGACCGCCCTCTCCAGCGGTAATGGTCGGCAAAGTATTGCGGGCCATGAAGCACCCCCCTTTTTGCGTCTCCGGCCTCCGGGACGGCAGACCGGGCTGTGGGTCTTCGTTAAGACCCCACGAACCTAATAGATAAGTACGGCGAAAGCATGATTCAAGGAGTCCAGTTTCACGCTGTCGTGAGACCGGGGAAGGGAATGTCGCGAGTTGAAGCTTCTATAAGATTGGAATCCGGGACGGGGAATTCAAGAGCTGCTGCATGTTTCCTCGAATCGCACTCGATCTAAGGATAAAAACATGCAGCAATTCAAAGCGCTACAGCGTCCGCGCCTGATAAGGCGTGTGGCGCTGTAAGTATCACTCTTCGGCGCGCAAGGCCGCAACCAGGGCTTCCATGTCCGGGGGCATGGGTGCCTCGAAATGCATCGTCTCGCCTGTCGTCGGGTGCTCGAATTGCAGCATAAACGCGTGGAGCGCCTGCCGGTGAAAGCGGTTGACCACGGCTTTCGCCAGTTCGGGCAGCAGATTGGCCTTGGTCCGGAAGGCTGCCCCATATTCGGGGTCGCCGATCAGCGGGTGGCCGATATGGGCCATGTGGACGCGAATCTGGTGGGTGCGGCCCGTTTCGAGGTGACATGTCACGGTCGAGGCGAGGCAGGTGCCATCCGGCTTTTCATGGTAGCGCTCGACCACTTCATAATGGGTAATGGCTTCGCGTGCGTCGTCGCTCTCCTCGTGCTTGACGGCCCGCTTCGTTCGGTCTGCGGCCCGTCCCAGTGAGGCGTTGATGGTGCCCTTCAATTGCCGGGGGCGTCCCCAGACTACCGCCTGATAGGCGCGCTCGAGCGGTCCGGTGCGCCCGTGGTCGGCAAACTGGTCCGAAAGATGACGGTGGGCGGCATCATTTTTTGCCACGACCATGACGCCGCTCGTTTCCTTGTCGAGCCGGTGAACGATACCCGGCCGCCTGACGCCTCCGATGCCGGAGAGGCTGTCGCCGCAATGGTGGATAAGCGCGTTGACGAGCGTGCCTGTCCAGTTGCCAGCACCCGGGTGCACGACCAGGCCGGCCGGCTTCACAAGGACGATCAGGTCGTCGTCCTCAAAAAGCACGTCGAGAGAGATCGCCTCGCCTTTCGGATCGGGGTCCTCGGGCTCAGGCAAGGCAATCTCGAACACGTCGCCGGGATGCACTTTCCGTTTCGGCTCGACGATCGTCTGGCCGTTGACGGAGACAGCGCCCTGCTCGATCAGGCTCTTGATGCGATTGCGGGAAAATTCGCCCGAAAGCGCGGCCGTGAGGAAGGCGTCCAGCCTTCCCGCCGCGTCCTCGTTGGCCTTCAGGACTTTCCTATTGGCGGCCGCTTGTTTAAAGGGATCGTTCATTCCGTTTCAATTCCGACAGAAAGCCAGCCATGACTGCATTCGAGCCCGATGAACAGGAAGAAAAGCCGCTTGATCCCGCGATGGAAAATGTCCGTCGCAAGATGGTGCGCCTGCAGCTCGTCTCGGCCGGCGTGATGCTTGTCATGCTTATGGCTGTCCTTGGGACGATTGTCTACAAGCTGACCCGCACGAATGACGGCGCCGAGGCAGCTCCTATGGCGGCCGTGAACGTGCCGGGCGACGCGCCGGTAAGCGCGATCGCCGCTCTGCCGGCCGGGTTCTCGGTGAGCAATGTCGCGCTCTCCGGGTCGCAAGTGCTTTTCTATGGCAGCCTGCCCGGCGCCGAGCCGCGTGCGATCGTGTTCGACATTCCTGCTGGGCGCATCGTCGCTGACATCACCATCAGGACCAATTGACGGCATTGCCATGACGCTGCCCTCCCTCGTCCGCATCGATGATCCATCCGACGCCCGTATCGCCGGGTTTGTCGCGATCAAGGAGCGTGATCTGACGGGGCGGCAGGGTCGTTTCATCGCCGAAGGCACGGTCGTGCTCCGTATGCTGGCTGCCGCTCATCGCGCCCGGCGTGGCATCGCCGCGGAGGCAATCCTGCTGCTCGAGAGCCGCGTTGCCGGCTTGACCGAGGTGCTTGCCGAATTTCCGGCCGATGTCCCCGTCTACGTGGCGGATGGTCGGGTCTTCGACACGATCGCCGGCTTCAACATGCATCGCGGCGTGCTCGCGCTCGGGCGGAGCGATGCGATGCCGGACCGGGACTCGCTTATCGGGAGCCTTCCGGCAGAGAGCTTCGTCCTCGCCGCTTGCCGGATTTCGAACCACGACAACATGGGCTCGTTGTTTCGCAACGCCGCTGCCTTCGGCGTCGATGCGGTCCTGATGGATGCAGCGAGCTGCGATCCGATGTATCGCAAGGCGATCCGGGTGTCGGTCGGATCGGTGCTCACGATGCCGTTCGCACGGGAAGGGATGGGGGCTGCGCTGATCGAACGACTTCAAGTCGCCGGGTTCGCAATTTGGGGGCTGTCGCCGCGCGGAACGGTCGACATCAGCGACATTCCGCCGGCGCCGCGCACCGCGCTCCTCGTCGGCACCGAAGGCGAAGGGCTGCCGGAGGCTATCCTGTCTGCGATCCGTACGGCGCGCATCCGCCAGCGGCCGGGTCTCGACAGTCTGAACGTCGCCATGGCCGCCGGCATAGCACTGCATCAGGTTGCGCTGATCAACGGGCGACTTTGAAGCTCGCGCTTTCCGGCCGCTACAGCGCCGTGCGTCTTTTAGGACTCACGAAGGAGCTGTAACTCTTTGAACCTACGCATCGTGCTTTCCGAAAATCGGGTCCGATTTTCGGGCCGAGGCGCTAGCGCTCTGGAGGCAGGATTTCCTTGGCGCGGCTTGCGAGGCTCTTGCGGGTCGGCGCGCGGTCCGTCTCCTCCCCGGCGAGCAGGGTGCGGATCGGTGAGGCCTTGCCTTCGCTGGCTGCCGTCAGCGCAATCATGCCCGCGGCGATATCGGCGATCTCTTGCCGGAGCGCCTCGTCATGCGCGGCGGACTTGGCGTTTGTCAGGCGCTCCGAAAGCGCTGTGGCGCGATTACGCAGGTCTTCGGACAACATGGTCGTGTCAGGGCCTTGCATCGCCTTTTTGTGTAGCTCGGCGCTCTTGCTATCCACGGCCGCTGCAGCGACGGCCTTTTTCGGAATGGCGAGGCCAGCGGCGCGAAGGACCTTCGCCGCTTCCCGCATCTCGTGATTTAACTCTTTCAGGCGCGCCTTCAATTTTTCGATTTCGTCCGCCCGCTGCGCGAGCGCATTTTCGCGCTGTGCATTGGTGGCGGCTTCGCGCGCGACGGCGGCTTCGAGCTGGCGTATCCGGGCCTCGTCCTTACTGAGCTGCAGCTCCATTTCCCGTGCGCGGGCATTCTCCGCCTTGAGATCGCCGCGCAGTGCCTGGCGCTCGTCGTGCAGCGCGGCGACCCGGCTCTTCAGATGCTCGATCTCGGTTTCGCGAGCGGCGAGGTCTATCCGGAGATTGTCGATATCCGCTGTATGTTTGTCCATCTGGCCGTTGAGCGTGCGGATCGCATCGCTCTTGGCGCCGTTGTCCCTTTCCGAAGTCTCGAAGGTTGCCTTCATCTGCTCGAGACGTTGTTCGAGTTGGCGGACCGTGGAACGCATGTCGGCCGCTGCCACGTTCATGTCGGCCAGTTGGGCCTGCAGATCGGCATTCTCCCCGGCAAGCCTGCGCGCCTCGCGCAGGGTGTTTTCGTTTTGCAGCATCAGCTTGACGCTCTTGTCGCGTTCGCGCCGCAGCGCCTGCTGGGCCTTGGCATTTTCGGCCGCATAGGTCGCGCGGGCAGCATCCCTCTGCGCGCGCACCTCCTGGGGGCTGAGAGGCATGGTCGCCTTCAGGCGATCCTCCGCAAAGCGCACGATGCGCCTTTGAATGGCGGGGGCGATCATCAGGCCAATGACCACCGCCGTCAGAAAGCCAAGGGCAAAGAGGAGCGCAAATTCAATCACGAGCTGGCCGTTTCAATCTGGACCGGATGCGCTGCCCGCCGCAGAGGCCGGGCGCCATCTCAGTGCTTTTCCCGCAGTAAACATGATGGCTGGAATGCTGCAAGTGCTGCAACAGGAAAGCGCGCCTTTTCAGGCGCGCCAAGGTTCCGGTGAGACGGAGAGGTGAGGTTAGTTTCGCGAAGGCCCGGTCAGCGGTCCGCCGGAACAAGCAGCCGTTCGGAACGCCTCAGAAGGGGTTCCACGTCGGTTGCTGCGTCAGCTTGAGGTAGCCGACATTGAGGCCGAGCCTTGCGCCGATGCCGGTTCGGATCGGCACGACGACAACCTGGTCGTCCGTCAATACGGTCATGCCGATGCCGGCGACAACGTAAGCCGAGCCGGAGACGCCGCCGAAGCGCTTGTAGAGTGCCGGAACGCTGGGGAGATTGTAGACGAGCATCATGGCGCGGCTGCCCTGGCCGCCCCAATCGAGCCCGAGCGAGGGCCCCTGCCAGAAGACCGTGTGCTGTCCCACGTTCTTCGTATAGAGCTCGCCCTCGCCGTAGGTGAGGCCGGCGATGAAGGCGCCGGAGCCTTCCTGTCCGAGAATGTAGCCATTCGGCAGGCCGTAGCGCTCGAAGGCGCGCTCGACGACCTTGGCAAGTCCACCCGAGGTCTCCCCGAAGAAGCTGTGGCCGGCATCGACGATTTCCTGCATCGTGTACTGGCTGTTGTTCGGGGACTGGGCGTTGGCGGCAGATATGGTGCCGGCTATCAGCATCATCGTCAGGATAGCGCGGACAACCACTGTGGTTGCCTTCATGAACGGCTGCATCGTTTCCTCCGTCAGGCACGAAAAGTGACCTGCGCCGGCTGTCATGGCCGGTATTTGCATCGGTTGCGCGTCCGGCGCGGGTCTTGTCCATTTCCAGGGGCGGGCGCGGAAAAGCGTGAAAACTGGTTCCGGCCGCGCATCCTCCAGCGATTCCCGCTGAATTCGGGATGCACCAGCAATTTGAACCGATCATCTTAACAATCGGTTTACCAAATGTGATGTCATTATGGCCTATTGATAACCGGCCGCGCCCGCGCGATTCATGGCCCGTGCCATGGTCGTGCGGAAGCTTTGGTTGCGGGGCAAGAACGTGCGGCGGCGGCGCCGGCAGACGGATAGCGAACAAGGAAGAATGATGGCAAAGAATCCGAACCTGACACTGACGGGACCCGATCTGGCCGCACTGCTCTGCAGCCGGGTTTGCCACGACATCATCTCGCCAGTCGGCGCCATCAACAACGGCCTTGAGCTCCTAGACGAGGGGGGAGCAGATGCCGACGCGATGGATCTGATCCGCACCAGTGCCCTCAACGCCTCCGTCCGCCTGAAGTTCGCGCGCCTTGCTTTCGGTGCCTCCGGGTCGGTTGGCGCATCGATCGACACGGGCGAAGCCGAAAAGGCGGCGAAGGACTTCGCCGCTGCGGAAAAGAAGACCGAGATCAATTGGAGCGGCCCGCGCGCGATCATCGCCAAGAACCGCGTCAAGCTTCTCCTCAATCTCTTCCTGATCGCCTATGGCTCGATCCCGCGCGGCGGTTCGATCGATGTCACGCTCGAAAATCCTGAATTCGACGCGACCTTCACGCTCGTCGCCAAGGGGCGAATGATGCGGGTCAACCCGAAGCTGGTGGAATTGCTCTCAGGCACCCCGGAAGAGGCTGTCGACGCGCATTCGATCCAGCCCTACTACACCGTCCTTTTGGGCGAGGAGGCCGGAATGACGATCGATGTCGTTTCGACCGGCGAGGAGATCGTATTCACGGCGAAGTCCGAGGCCTAAAGCGCGTCGCGTTTAATCGGACGCGTGCGACGCGCTTTAGGTCATTGCTATTGTGCATGTCGTTGTCCCAAAACCGTTGCACACTTTTAGGCGACATGCATGAGGGGCATCCTCTCCGTCCCCTTCGCCGGGCGATATAATCGACACGTAACCGACCCTTCGGCGTCAGTCTGCCGGAGGGGGTCTTTCATATGCGGCCTTGGGTTGCGCTCGTCTCTCGAGCGATCGAGACGTGTTGAGCTTCGGCGTCCCCGCCAAAAGAAAATATTAAGTAATCGTCGTAACGGTTTCTTTGCCAAATCTGTATAGGATTTGTTTCATGGATGCGCGTGCGAGTAGAGCGTAAAGGAGTTTGGACATGCGGCGCTTGATGATTGCTGATGGCTCGGAAGCTGTCAGGAAAGTTGGAAAGCGCATCCTTTCGGGCATGGGATTTCTGGTGCTCGAGGCGCCGAGCAGCCTTGATGCGCTGGTGCGCTGCGAGGCCGAGCTGCCGAACATTCTGATCGTCGACGCGGCGCTGGATGGCGCCCTCGATCTGATTGCCAATATCCGGCACCTGCCGAACGGCACGTCGGTGCGCATCTACTATTGCGTTGTCGAGGCCGACCTGAAGAAGATGATGGCAGGTAAGCGCGCCGGTGCCGACGACTTCCTGCTGAAGCCCTTCGACCGCAAGATTCTGACGAGCGTCTTTGCCAGCCAGTCGATGGCCGCCTGACGGCCTTTACTGCGCCGCGCGTCTTTTGAGACGCGCAAAGGTCGCTGTAGCACTTTGAATCGCTGCATGATCTACACGGGCCGCGGCAATTCCGCGGCATTTTTGCGCCTGCGGCACGTCCAATTCGACTCGACACAGCGCCGCGCGTCTTTAATTGACGCGCAATGGACGCTGTGACTCTTTGATTTGCTACATGTTTCCTTAAATCGGATCCGATTTAAGGAAACATGTAGCAAGAGAAACTGCGGCGCCGTCGTTTTTCTTTGCCGATGCGAACGCGGCGAAGGCCGACCCCAAAAGAAAACCCGCCCGAGAGGCGGGCGGGTTCTTCGATTGTATGATAGCTGTTCGAGCGGACGAGGAAATGCGGGCTCTCGACCGCGATGCTACTGAAATCAGGCCGTTTCCAGGTAGTCGTTGCCTTCCGGCTCGCGTAGCACATAGCCGCGTCCCCAGACGGTCTCGATGTAGTTGGCGCCGCCGGCGGCGTTTGCGAGCTTCTTGCGCAGCTTGCAGATGAAGACGTCGATGATCTTCAGCTCGGGCTCGTCCATGCCGCCGTAAAGATGATTGAGGAACATTTCCTTGGTGAGCGTCGTGCCCTTGCGAAGCGAGAGGAGCTCCAGCATCTGATATTCCTTGCCGGTCAGATGCACGCGCTGGCCGCCGACTTCCACGGTCTTGGCGTCGAGATTGACAATCAGCTCGCCGGTCGAGATGACCGACTGGGCGTGGCCCTTGGAGCGACGGACGATCGCGTGGATGCGCGCGACCAGTTCGTCCTTGTGGAACGGCTTGGTCATGTAGTCGTCGGCGCCGAAGCCCAAGCCGCGCACCTTGTCTTCAATTCCCGCCATGCCCGACAGGATGAGGATCGGGGTTTTCACCTTCGACAAGCGCAGGGTCCTCAGGACCTCGTAACCGGACATGTCCGGAAGGTTCAGGTCGAGAAGAATGATATCGTAGTCATAAAGCTTGCCGAGATCGACGCCTTCTTCACCAAGATCGGTCGTATAAACGTTGAAACTCTCGGACTTAAGCATGAGCTCAATGCTTTGAGCTGTCGCGCTATCGTCTTCGATCAGTAGAACCCGCATTTTTTTCCCCTTTTCCGCCGCCCAAGGTCGTCCGTGGCCCCCTTACGCGATACGGATCCAGTCGTTGCCTGATTTGGAGGCTGCCACCAAATGGTTAACAAATTCTGATTCACTCTGGCAAGGTGTATCGAGATTGTTAAATATTTTTAGCAGTCTCCTGATTCAAAAGGTGAATCTCAAATGACATTTCTCATGTAGTACATGAGGAAACGCCGCTATCTGACTCTTCCGACTCGGTAATGGCGAAGTGCCACATTTCGTGCTTCAGCATTTACGGAGCCTTAAATCATCACACCTATGATTAACGATGCCCGTAAACGAAAGGTTACCAGCGGTAGGCCTTTGTTAAGCTCGCTTCGATTTTTTGTTTCCGGCCACCATGGGGCCGGCACGACGGGTCAGTATCAGTAACCGGGGTCTCGGTATCCACGGGAGTATTGCGTATGAAAGCACGTGAGAGCCTTGTCCGCCTGAAGGAGTTTCAGGTCCGGGAGAAGCAGCGTCAGTTGAACCAGCTTCAGATGATGATGGCTGAGTTCGAGCGAATGACCAAGGATCTGGAAAGTCAGATTATATTCGAAGAGAAGAAATCGGGAATCTCCGATCCCGCGCATTTTGCCTATCCCACCTTCGCCAAGGCCGCCCGCCAAAGAGCCGACAATCTCCAGGTATCGATTCGCGAGCTGAAGGCGCAGCAGGATGCGGCCGAACTTGCGCTGGAGGAGGTCCAGGCCGAATACGCGAAAGCGGCGGCGCTCGAAGAACGAGATACGGGTGCCCGCATGCGCGCCTGATGGGACGGCAGCGCTGCCGTCTCCGGCTTGATCGGCAGGCGGCTTGTTGCAGCCTGAAGGGAACCCGCCTCGCATGTCCAGATGCAAGGCGGGTTAAGCTGTTGACCGGACAAGCTGTTCGTTGAAATGGAAGCGAAGCATGGCAGCAGACCGCATTTCGCGCTCTTGCGATTCTTTGGCCGTGCGGAGCTACGCGTCTACAGAGCCCTTTGCGCGTCTTATAAGACGCGCTGCGCTGTAGCTTCAAAGAGTTAGCCGCTCGCGCAGCAGGCCTGTCTATGCCTGGATCACGTCCTGCCACTCCGCGTGCCGCATGGCTTGGGCGCGCATGAAGGGGCAGAGCGGGATGATCTTCCAGCCACCTTTTCGCGCTTCCTCGACTGCGTGCTTTGCGAGCGCTTGCCCGACACCCTTGCCGCGCAACTCATCCGGCACGAGCGTGTGATCGATGATGATCAAGGTCGGCGAGGACCGAGAATAGGTCATCTCGCCGGTGTGGCCCTCCACGACCGCCGAATAGCGGCCCTTCGCATTGATTTCCTCGTGGGCGATTTCCATCGATCTTCGCTCCGCATCTGTTGCTGCCGGCGGGGATGCTACAGCATATTGTCCGAGATCGGAATCGACGGGGAAAAATACAAAGAATGCTGCGAGGATGTGCGCAAGCAGCATCATGCGAACAAAACAACACCGGCGGTGCGGGCAGATCCCGGAACCGCCGGTGTCGAACTATGGACCTGTCGGGCGAAATCAGTGGCGATACTGCTGGATGCGCGTGGTCCGCAGCCCGGCGAGACCGTGGTCGTTGATGGAGGACTGCCAGGAAAGGAATTCCTCGACGGTTAGCGTGTACCGTTCACATGCCTCTTCAAGGCTCAAAAGGCCACCGCGCACGGCGGCGACGACTTCAGCCTTCCGGCGGATGACCCAGCGCCGGGTGTTCGCCGGCGGCAGATCCGCGATCGTCAGAGGGCTGCCATCGGGGCCGATGACATACTTTACGCGTGGTCGCATCATTTCGGTCATGGGACTCTCTACACAAACTCAAGACCATATGGTCGCGACCTTAGCCTGCCACATTTAACATTTGCCTAAGCCGCAGGTAACAATTTGCTCATAATTTGAGACACTTCGAAGCGGCTGGAGCGCTCCGGAGCGTTCAAAAGACCAGGGGCAGGGCGCGTTATCCTAATTGCTCCGCATTTGCTGTGCTTTGCATGGAAAACCCAAGTTTTGCGCGGTTTTCACATGGGAGCCATGCAATTACCACATTTCACTTCAACTAAAATTTTTGGTAACGAGGCGCCCATCAAAGAATGAGCGTTCGCGTGTACGCTCCCGGAATTATCTCCTGGGCACAGCATATTTTCTTGATCGGCCGCGTTGCTTGCGCGACCGGCGGAACGGGGCCGGTTGTATTTCAGCTGGCGTCGAAGACGATGCCCGGTTGTAAGGAAGCGTTCAATTTCGGCCAGGCGGACGCGCCGGCAACGTGGTGACAAGGTATGAAGGAATCGAGTGAACCGGCCTTGCGGCGCGAGGCTGACGCGGAGACGTTTTTCGAATTTGATCCGGCGTCGGTGCGCACCGAATACGAGCTTCTGCACCTGATGCGCAGATTGATCGCGCGCTACCGCTTTCAACGCTTCCTGATCGCGCGGTTGCCGCTCGCCGAACAGCAGCGGTTTTCCGAAAGCCTGGTGCTCAGCAATTGGCCGGCCGAGCTGGTTCGCCAGTACGATGCCTCCGGCGCCTTTCACGCGAGCGTCCTCGTCGAGCGCCTGCGCCAGACGAAGCTGCCGATAGCGGGCGGCGCGGAGCTCCTGGACGCAGCAAGCAAGGATGGAGGGGAAGTGTCCGTTCGCCACTTGCAGGTCGATCCCGACATGGCGCGTCATTTTGCCTTGCTCTTGCATACGACCTATGGGGAGCCGTTCATCGTCATGCTTTCGGGCGCTCGAGAGGAGCCGGTCGGTGCCGAATGCGCGATGCTCTATCTGACGCTCGTGCAGCTTTTCGAGTGCCTCGAGCGCACCTTTGATGCGGGCAGCACGGTGCGTGAAAAGTTGTCCGGCCGCGAGATCGAGTGCCTGCGCTGGGCGGCGGCCGGCAAGAGCAGCGACGAGATCGCCATCATTCTCGGCATTTCCGCCTATACGGTCAGCAGCTATTTCAAGAGCGCGACCCGCAAGCTCGATGCCGTCAACCGAATGCAGGCGATCGCCCGGGCGATGCGGATGAAGCTGATCTGACAGCGTCGTTCAGCCGCCAAGACCTCCGCCCCAAAACCTCCGCTCTTGCCGCAAGGCGGACAAGTTTCTATATGTCGCGGCACAGAAAACTTTGAAAATGCCGCCCGGCGCCGCGTTTTGCGGAAGGCCCACGGCAAGAGCATGAAACAGGGCGGCACAAGCGATCGGCGCGTGCGCCGCAATGCCGGATTGGATCCCGTGAACAGTCTCGATTTTGACCGCAAGCCCGAAGATACGCGCGTCGTCGTCGCCATGTCCGGCGGCGTCGATTCCTCCGTCGTGGCGGGGCTGCTCAAACGCGAGGGCTATGACGTACTCGGCATCACGCTGCAGCTCTATGATCACGGTGCGGCGGTGCATCGCGCCGGTTCCTGCTGCGCCGGCCAGGACATCGATGACGCGCGGCGCGTCTGCGAGACGCTTGGCATTCCGCATTATGTGCTGGATTATGAAGCGCGCTTCCGCGAAACGGTGATCAATCCCTTCGCCGAAAGCTATATCGCCGGCGAGACGCCGATCCCCTGCGTTGCCTGCAACCAGACGGTCAAGTTCGCCGATCTGCTGGCGACCGCCAAGGAACTCGGTGCCGATGCGCTCGCCACCGGCCACTACATTCGTTCGCGGCCGAGCCCGAACCCGCGTTACTTGGGGCAGCGCGCGCTCTACCGGCCGACGGATGCCGAGCGGGACCAGAGCTATTTCCTGTTTGCGACCACGCAAGAACAGATCGACTACCTGCGCTTCCCCCTGGGCGGCCTTTCCAAGGCCGAGACGCGGGCGCTGGCCGAAGACATGGGCCTGATCGTCGCCAAGAAGGCCGACAGCCAGGACATCTGCTTCGTGCCGCAGGGCAAATACAGCGACATCGTCTCGAAGCTGAAGCCGAATGCGGCGCTTGCCGGCGAGATCGTCCACCTCGACGGCCGCGTGCTCGGCAGCCACGATGGCATTCTGCACTACACGATCGGCCAGCGGCGCGGCATCGGGGTCGCCACCGGCGAACCGCTTTACGTCGTTTATCTCGACGCCCGCTCGCGCCGCGTCATCGTCGGCCCGAAGGAGGCGCTGGAGACGCGCCGCGTCTATCTGCGCGACGTCAACTGGCTGGGTGACGAGGAGCTTGAGCAGGCAGCCGTCCGCGGCTTCGACTGCTTCGCCAAGGTGCGCTCCACCCGACAGCCGATGGCAGCAGTCCTGAAAAGCGATGCCGACGGCCTTCATGTCGAGCTTGCCGAAGGGGAGGCGGGCGTCGCGCCCGGCCAGGCCTGCGCCCTCTATTCCGGCACCGGCGAAGACGCGCGCGTCTATGGCGGCGGCTTCATTCGCAAATCCGAGCGCGAGCCCGGCGCGGAAGCGGCACTCAAGGCGCTTTTGCAGGCGCCGGCGGCGGCTTGAGACGGCGTGACCAGCAACGTCAGGAAAAGTTCACATTTTCCAGCAGACTTTGCTTGACACTAGCCGGAACAGCACCTTATAAGCCGCCCGTCCAGCCGAGACGGGCTTCCCAGAGGAGGCTTCCACGGCACCGGCGGCGGAGTAGCTCAGTAGGTTAGAGCAGAGGAATCATAATCCTTGTGTCGGGGGTTCGAATCCCTCCTCCGCTACCAACAGAACAGTCCATACCGCAGACATAGGTAACAGTTTGTCCCTAAGACATGGGTGACAACCTCGTTATAGCCCGCCACACTTTTTCGGATTTTGACAGTGAAATCCGGAGAAATAAAACTTCCGCGCCCTCGTCAAAAAAACCACTTTGATGCGCTTAAAGGGCCTTCAAAGCAGCCTTATGGGCTAGCCACCTTCTCCGACTAAGATCGACTCGCGTAAGACTCCCGATCGAACAACTCGGGATGACGCGATGAGCAAGAATCGAATTCCAGAGAACCTGATCTCACTCCACGCCGGCGAAGAGGCGGTGAGCCGCAGCTCCCTTGAGCTTATTTCAGGGGATGAAGACTTGCTGCTGCACGTCCTAATGATTGAGCGAGTAATGGACACACTCCAGTTCTACCGCGTCAGCTACGATGAGGAGACTGAGGAACAGCTCATCGTCAAACTGCTGGGTGCCCGTCTCTTCAACGCCCTGGGGTCAGCCATGAAGCTCTTATTGAGCGGCTACTATCAGGCGGCCGCCATGCACATTCGCGATATTCTCGAGACGTCTTTCCTGTTGGACTACTTCTCCACCGACAGGCAACTGATTGAGCGGTGGAAAGCCGTTCCAGAAGACCAGCGAAATAAAGAGTTCGGCCCTGTGGTCGTCCGAAAAGCCCTGGATCAGCGGGATGGTTTCAAAGAAATGAAGCGCGCCGAGCACTACAAGCTCTTGTGTAAGCTAGCGGGGCATCCAACTTTTGAAGGCCTCGGGATGCTGCGCCCGGCGCCGGGAGAGGATGCCCATATGGGGCCTTTCTTTGTCCCGGCGCTCCTGGTTGCGACGATCCAAGAGCTGGTCAAAGTCGGCGTCCTTGCATCTGGCACCTTCACCCACTTCTTCCGCCCAACGACAGGCGAGCAATTTCGAGCGTCCATTCACCGCCTCGAATTTACGTCGGTCTGGTTCAAGAAGGTATTTGGCCGCGAACATGACGCCGCGGGTTATGAAAGCCTGAAGGAGATGCTTCGGGAGATGGAAGCAGAAGAGCAAGGCGGACCAGGGATCTAGTGGTCTATGGACGTTTCGAGCATCGGCGCAGCGCGTCAGGTTGAAGTGTGCCGATCGGTCACAGTGTGCGAGCTTCATACGAGGCCACCGGCTGCCCCCCAAGAAAAAGCCCCGCGCGATGGCGGGGCAAGTTTCGCATCCCGTTGCCTTCATGGGATGCGGGGGAAAGATGTAGCTCCAGCGGAAACTACGGTGCGACGCTATCCATGGAGTGGTTGGAGAGGAAGGTCGGATTCTTCGATTCCGGTACGCTTCTGCAAATAAAGGCCCGCATGCCGATCTGCTGCATTTGTGCGATAAAATTTAGGATTTACTAAATCATTTATCGCTAAGATTCCTGAATGCGCGGCTTGCTACTCCTCATTGTTGGACTGTGTGGCCTCTTGGCGATCGATCAGATCGCAACCGAAGGCCGGTATCGCCGCGCGGCCTGGAGCGAGGCAAAAGCGCAAGGCAACTCGCTCCAGGATCGGGTGGAATATTGGGTTAATGGCATCATCAGGCTTTGACGCGGGCTCGCCGCGCGGCTCTGCGTTCCGCCATTTTTGCCTGGAGTTTTTCGCTGAACCGCGGCGAGCTCGCTAGTGCCATATTCATGGCCTTGTCCAGATCTTCCCGGTACCAGAATTTGCGCCTGGGGCCTTCAACGAGGCGTGGCTGCGGGTAAATTGTCCCGATTCGCTCGAGGAAGTCCTCGACGTGCTTTTCGCCAACGTAACCGGCCGCCATCTCAGCCATCATGCGTGGCGGCCAGCTACCGGAGGGAATCTGGGCGGCACGACGTTTTCTGTCTTTTTCGAGCATCGCGGCACCGTTTCCTCGACCACAACCGAAACCTCCTACAGCGCTGCGCGTGCTTGAGACGCGCAAAGATCGCTGCAGCACTTTGAATCGCTGCAAGATCCCTCAGAACGATTTCGATTTGAGGATCTTACAGTAGGCTCTCACAGCCCGGGTTGCAGTCAAGAATTAGGGCGCCCGCCAAAGGGAGTAGGGGCGGTCAATATGCCGGCTACGGTCATGTGGCCACACCTGTCGCGGATTGGATCGCCGCCGAAATTGCCGCGCAAGGGCGCCTCCGGCTGATCGCTTCCGAAATCGACGCGGTCCGTCGGGCGACGAGCTCGCTGCGAGCGAACATCATCGTCGGCGAGACGGCCTGCCCCGCTCAGGCCGCGCCGCCTGGCACGATCTCGACAAGGAAGAGCCCGGACGCGATGTCCGCCGTCAGCGTGAGGGGAAGTGGCTGGACGAGGATCGCCGCGTCCAGCGCATGAAGCGTTGCGTTCACGCCTTCCGTCGCCAGCGTGACGCTTCCGCGGTGACAGAAGACGATGAGCTCCCGGGCGTGGGATTCGAGCGACTGCGAGCCCTCGACGTGAAGCCGCCGCACGCGGTGCTTCAGCACGCCGCGTCGCGTCATGACGTTAAGATCGATCACCGGGCCGTCCCGAAGCGTTGCCGATGTCGACGCCTCGGCGGGGAAGGAGAGGGGCGCATCCGCGACCGTCAGCAGCTTCGGCTGCCGGCCTTCGATTGCCAGCGTCATGCCGGCGCCTTCGAGGATCGAGAGCGTGCGGTCGATGCCGGGGAAGCTGGAGAAAGAGCCATCGCTCGCGACGGTCGCCATGCTGATGCGCCAATCGAAATCGGAAAGCGACGCGCGCTCCGGAGAGACGGCGATTTCCACGGTTTCACCGCCGCCGTTCTTCCACGGCATGTGCCTGTATTCGTTCGAGCGCAGGATCTTCATAGCGTAGCTCCTTGCATCAGATTGCGAATTCGGTCGAAATCCTCGTTCATAGGCCGGTCGTCGGCATAGGTCGAGATCGTTTCGCGAATGCGGCCATAGAGGGAGGCCGTCCGCTTCGCCTTGGTTCCGGATCGTGGTTGCAGATCATAGGCCTGAGCGGCCGCGAGCAGCTCGATCGCCAGGATTCGCTCGAGATTGTCGAGGATCGAGAGCGTCTTCAAGGCAGCGGGTGTCGCGTGAGTGAGAATGTCCTCCTGAAGCGCAGAAGTGATGCCGCCGTCGAGGCTTGCCGGTGCCGCCAGCCTACGGTTCTCCGCCACAAGCGCCGCTGCCGTGTATTGCGCGATCATGTAGCCCGACGCAACGCCGCTGTCGCCGGCGAGAAAGGCGGGAAGGCCGCTGACGAGCGGGTTCACCAACCGATCGATGCGACGCTCGGAGATGGCTGCGATCTCAGCCGCGGCGATCGCGAGACCGTCCATGGCGAGGCCGAGGGCGGCACCGACCGCGTGTGCCTGGGAATGTACCTCCGGTTCTTCCGGCGTGCCGGAGACCGCCGGATTATCCGTGACGCTCGAAAGCTCGCGGTTCACAACCTCGGCCACATGGTCGAAGGTGTCGCGAGCGGCGCCGTGCACGTGTGGCACAGCACGCAGGCTCAATGGGTCCTGTGTGCGGGTCCCGGCCGTTTCGGCAAGCATGGGGCTTTGCGCCAGCCAGTCACGCAATCTCTTGCCGACGGTCTGAAGGCCGCGTGATCGCCGCAGCGCCAACGGTCCCTCGGCGAAGGCATTTGCCTGACTGCCGAGATTTTCGTAGGTCATCGCAGCGGCCGCGTCCGCCCAGTCGAGAAGCCGCTCCATACGGGCAAGGGCCAGTGCGGCCTGGCCTGTGGCGCAGGGCGTGCCGTTCACGAGGCTGAGGCCTTCCTTCGCCTCGAGTCGCAAGGGTTCGAGACCGATGCGATCAAGGGCTTCGGCACCGCTCAATCGTTCGGTTCCGTGCATCGCTGATCCATGCCCGATCAGCACCAGGCCAATTGCCGCCGCATGGGTGAGATAGCCGACCGAGCCGCGCGACGGGATCAGTGGAATGATGTTGGCGTTGAGAAGCGCAAGCAGGGCCTCGACGATTTCGATTCGAACACCTGAGTAGCCATGGGCAAAGTTGGCGATCTGCGCCGCCATCACCGCGCGCGCCTCCACGTTTGCGAGCGGCTCACCCACGCCGCAGGCATGACTGAGGACTATGTTGCGCGAAAGAGCCTGCTGATTCTCGCGGCTGATGACCACGTCGCAAAGGGCGCCAACGCCGGTATTAATTCCGTAACCGCGGATACCACGCTCGACCAGCGCATCGACGATCCGTCGCGCATCGACGACCCGCTTGCGGGCGGCATCCGACATGGCGAGGCGGGCTCCCCCAGCGACAGTGGCAATCTCTCGCCAGGTGAGCGGTCCATCTATGGTGATCGTCTCAGGCATGGGCTTCGGGTCTTCCTTGCCGACGCTGAACAAAGCGCGCGACATAGTCGTTTGCCGGATTGCCCAGAATATCATCTGGCGTCCCGACCTGCACGACCTGGCCGTCCTTTAGGATCGCGATTTCCGAGCCGATGCGCAGCGCTTCATCAAGATCGTGGGTGATGAAGACGATGGTTTTCGAGAGATTCTGCTGCAATTGCAGAAGCTGGTCCTGCATGTCGGCGCGGATCAACGGATCGAGGGCGCTGAAAGCCTCGTCCATTAGGATCACGTCGGTGTCGGCGGCAAGCGCCCGGGCAAGGCCAACGCGCTGCTTCATGCCGCCGGAAAGCTGATGTGGGAATTTCGCGTCGTAGCCCGCTAGTCCGACCGTCTCGATCCATTTCATGCCGATGCCGCGCGCATCGGCTTTCGATACGCCACGCACGCGCTGGCCGTAGACGACGTTCTGCAGCACGGTCCGATGCGGCATCAGGGCGAAACTCTGAAAGACCATGCTGACGCGGCGCATGCGAAATGCACGCAGCGCCTTGGCGTGCAGATCGAGAATGTTGCTGCCATCGAAGACAACCTCGCCGCTCGTTGGCTCGATCAACCGGTTGATATGGCGTACCAGCGTCGACTTGCCGGAGCCGGAAAGCCCCATGATGACGAAGATCTTGCCGGCGCCGATCTTGAGGCTGACGTTGTTAAGGCCAACGCTGCAGCCGGAGCGGGCGAGGATGGCGGCCTTGTCCAGGCCGTCTTTGGCCATGGCGAGCGCCGTCTTCGAGTCGTGCCCGAAAATCTTGTAGACGTTGCGGATTTCGATGTCAGCCATTGCGGGCGTCCTCCGTCCGGGTCTTGCCGAAGCCCTGGGTAATGCGGTCGAGCACGATCGCGAGAATGACGATGCCGATGCCAGCCTCGAGGCCCTTGCCGACGTCGAGCGTCTGGATGCCGTTCAGCACCTGTTCGCCAAGACCGCGCGCACCGATCATCGAAGCGACCACCACCATCGAAAGCGCCATCATGATCGTCTGGTTGAGACCCGCCATGATCGTTGGCGTCGCGAGCGGCAATTCGACGCCGAAAAGAATCTGTGCCGGGCTGCCACCGAAGGCGGTCGCTGCCTCGACAACCTCGCTGTCGACCTGGCGGATGCCGAGATCGGTGAGACGGATCAGCGGCGGGACCGCATAGATGATGGTGGCGAGGATCGCCGGCACCTTGCCGAGGCCGAAAAGCATCAACGCGGGGATGAGATAAACGAAGCTCGGCATCGTCTGCATGACGTCGAGCACGGGCAGGGTGATATTGCGGACGACCCGACTCTTGGCGACGAGAATGCCCATCGGCACGCCGATCACCACCGAGACGATCGTTGCCATCAGCATCAGCGCCAGGGTCTGCATGGTCAGGTCCCAGAGGCCGAGCACGCCAACGGCAAGCAGCAGGGCGCCAACGGCGACGGTCAGCGACCAGCGACGCGAGCTCTGCCAGGCGAGCGCCATGAAGGCGAGGATGACGAGCCACCAGGGCAGGCCGCGCAGGATCCATTCGATGAACAGCACGGCTTTCAGGATGACGCCGCTGATCGCTTTGAAGACCCAGCCATAGTTGGTGACGAGCGCTTGGATGAAGTCATTCACAGGCGCCCGGATGGAAAGATTGAGAGAGTCCGGAAACATCGGATGTCGTTCCTTGTTCAGGCGCCTTGGCGGTCTTCACCGCAAGCGTGCCTGCTCTGCGGAAACAGCTTTTTAAGCCATGGCCGCCACGCCCCTGTCCCATGCTGAAGGCGGAAGAGGCGTGGCGGGCACGGTTCGGCAAAACTGTCGTTACTTCAGGCTTGCTTCGATCTTGCCGCGCGCGTCGTCGGAGACCCACTTGCCCCAGACGTCGGCCTTGGTTTTCAGGAACTCGGCAGCGGCGGCCGTGGCGTCGACCTTGTTGTCGGCCATGTAGGCGAGACTACCGTTGACGTCCTCAAGCGGGAAGGTTGCCTTTTCGAGGACAGCGACGATCTCCGGCGCCTCCGCAGCGAAGGTGCTGTTCACGCCGTAGGCAACGTCGACCGAGGGAAAGGCGCAACCTTCGTCACGCTTGCCGTTGGCGCTGCTCAGTTCCTTCCAGCAGGCCTCGTTGTATGCCGGCTCTTCAAGCTGGACGAGCTTGAACTTGCCCATGATCGCGGTCGGCGACCAATAGTAGAAGAGAATCGGCTCGCCCTGCAGATAGGCCGAGGTGATCGCCGAATCGAGCGCCGTACCGGTGCCGGGGCGGAAGTTCACATAGGTTTCGCCGAGTTTGTAAGCTTCGAGCTTGGCGGAGCTTACGCCTTCGCAGGTCCAGCCGGACGGGCAATTCAGGAAGCGGCCCTTGGACGGCTCTTCCGGATCCGCGAAGATCTCCACGATCTTCGGGTCGGAAAGCTGCGACACGCTCTTCAGGTCCGGCGCCTTCGCCTCGATGTTGCGCGAGGGATCACCGTGAACGATGTAGTCCGGCACGAACCAGCCTTCGCTGGCGCCGACGAAAGTCTTGCCGACGGCGACGACCTTCTTTTCCTCGACGGCCTTGTTCCAGACATCGGAGCGGCCAAGCCATTCTTCGGCGAAGATCTGGACATCGTTGTTGGCTGTCGCCTGTTCGAGCGTCACCGAATTGCCCGGAATGGAATCCACCTGGCAATCATAACCCTTGGCAAGGATCGCCTTCATGACTTCGGTGATGAAGGCACCGCTTTCCCAGTCGATGCCGGCAAAAGTCACGGTCTTGCCGTCGCCGCAATAGGAGGCGCTGGCGCTGCCGGTGGAGGCCGCAACCATCAGGCCGGCGGCGGCGAGGGTGAGTTTCAGTGTGCTGATCGACATGCGCATTCCCCTTTTTTGATCGTCGCTTCGATACTATTTCAGTTTCGTCAGAACCCGCCCGAAGGCGCGGTCTATGTCTTCCTCCCGATCATGGCGTCCGTTGCGGATCTTCCATTGGCCGGCGACCATGACGTCGCGGACCGTTTCGCCGCCAAGTGCAAAGAGCCAGCGGTCGAGAAGCTGGTTGCCGCTTGCCGCGGCGATATAGGGATTGGCCCCGTCGAGGACGACGAGATCGGCGTGTGCGCCGGCTTTGATGCCGGGTGCGTCGAGACCGGCGGCTTGCGCCCCGCCGGCAAGGGCGGCCTCGAAGATCGATCGCCCGACGGACGCGCCGGGACCGGCGGCGAGCCGGTTGCGCCGGCGATCGCGCAGCCGCTGGCCGTATTCGAGAAGGCGCAGTTCTTCCGCGATGCTGGTTGCGACATGGCTATCGGTGCCGATGCCGACGCGGCCGCCCTCGGCGATGAACTCGACTGCGGGAAAGATGCCGTCGCCGAGATTGGCCTCGGTTGCGGGGCAAAGGCCGGCGACCGCCCCCGAAGCAGCCAGCCGCTTCGTTTCCTCAGCCGTCATGTGGGTCGCGTGGATGGCGCACCAGCGTGCGTCGACGGGCATCTCGTCAAGCAGCCATTCGACCGGCCGCCGGCCGCTCCATGCCAGGCAGTCGTCGACTTCGCGCGTCTGCTCGGCCACATGAATGTGAATGGGGCCGGAGGCCGGAGCCGCATCGAGAATTGTCCGCATCTCGTCCGGCGTCGCGGCGCGCAAGGAATGAATGGCATAGCCGAGTTTTGCGCCAGCCTTCGAACAGGCGGGGCCGAGGCGATCGAGAAGAGCGAGAAAGCGATCCGGATCATGCAGGAACGGACGCTGGCCGGGATTAGGCGCCGCACCGCCGAAATTGGTATGGGCATAAAAGACGGGCAGATGGGTCAGACCGATGCCCGTCGCCTTGGCCGCGCTCAATATCCGGAGCGACATTTCGGCCGGATCGGCATAAGGGGTGCCGTCTGCCTGGTGATGAAGATAATGGAACTCGACCACGCGGCCGAAGCCGCCCTTCAGCATCTCCATGTAAAGCTTGGCGGCGATGGCCTCGACGTCATCAGGGTCGACGAGGCCGACAGTGCGGTACATTTCCTCGCGCCAGGTCCAGAAACTGTCGTCTCCCGTGCCCGCCACTTCCGCGAGGCCGGCCATGGCGCGTTGAAACGCATGGGAGTGAAGGTTGGCAATCGCCGGAACCACCGGTCCCGAAAGTCGCTCATCGCCTTCCGCGATGGATTGGCCTGATGTGACCGATGTGATGGCGCCTCTACCGTCAAGGGTAATGGCCACGTTTTCGGCCCAGCCGCTTGGAAGGAGAGCACGTTCCGCGAAGAGCCGTTGGACGGGAAAAGTTGCCATGTCGCGATTTTCCTGTACGTGGTTGTATATGGAACTATAGATATTTTATGGTGGCGCGCAAGGCTAAAATGGACGAAAAGGTCATCCATTGCCGGACGGTCGCCGCCTTATCGGCGTAAGATGGGAGTAGACAATGACGCTACGGGGGGGGACAAGCGACATACCGACTTTCGCTGAAGGACCCGTGCCGCGCTATGAGGCGGTAAAGCAATTCATTCGCAGCCGAATCGAGAGCGGCGAATGGCCCGCCAATCATCGGATACCGTCCGAAAACGATATCGTCGCGGATCTCGGCGTCAGCCGGATGACGGCGAACCGAGCGTTGCGAGAGCTTGCTAGCGAAGGCGCGATCACTCGGGTTCAGGGGGTCGGATCCTTTGTTGCGGCCCATAAGGGCAGCACGGCGCTCCTCGAGGTCCGCAACATCGCGGACGAGATCCGCGAGCGCGGCCATCGACACACCTCCCGGCTGACCGTGTTGCAGGAGGAGCCGGCGAGCCCCGAGATCGGCCACGCACTCGGGCTTCCGACGGGAGCCAGGGTGTTCCATTCGATCATGGTCCACAGCGAGAACGAGATGCCGATCCAGATCGAGGATCGGTTCGTCAACCCGGCTGTCTGCCCTGAATACATGGCGCAGGATTTCCGAGCCATGACCCCGAACGCCTATCTGACCCTGGTGGCGCCGATCACCCGCACCGAGCAGATCGTCGAGGCGGTGTCGCCCAAGCCCTGGGAATGCAAGCTTCTCGCGATCGGCCGCAACGAACCGTGCCTGATGATCCGTCGCCGGACCTGGTCGGAAACGGCGAGCGTGACCACCGCGCGGCTGCTTTATCCGGGCACGCGCTATCGCCTTGAGGGCGTCTCGCAGTGAGGCGGTCCCGCGAATAAACGGGAATGGAAGCATGGACGGAGAAACGCTCAAGCTCCGCACGCAACTCGCAAGACCGGACGTCTCCGCCGAGGAGGCGAAACGCGTTCTATCGGAACAATACAACCTTTCCGGCGCGCTGACCGAGCTCGGCAGCCAGCAGGATCGAAACTACCGCGTGGATACGGAGGATGGCAGTTTCGTCCTGAAAATCTGCCGGATGGAATATGCACGGGTCGAACTTGAGGCGCAGAATGCAGCCCTGCATCATCTTGGCGCCACCTCGGGCGCTCCGAAGGTGCCGGCCGTCATCTCGGCGCTGAATGGCGAGGAGATTGTCGTCGCTGCCGTCCGGGACGTGCCCTATCAGTTCCGGCTGCTCACCTATCTTGACGGCACGCCTTTGACCCGCCGCAAGCATCTTCCGGCGCAAACGGTGGCGGAACTTGGCGACCTCGCCGGCCGGCTGGCTGCGGCACTCAAGGGGCTCGATCATCCCGGGCTCGAACGCGAACTGCAATGGGACCTCCGACGGGCCGGACCGGTCGCGCTGCAACTGCTGCAGACCATGACCGACGTGGATTTGCGCAAGCGCGTCGCCGAGGCAATGGTCGCCGCGATGCGGCGCGTGCAGCCGCTGATGCCGGAGTTGCGGGTGCAGGCGATCCATCAGGACGTCACGGACGACAACGTCGTGAGCAGGGTGGAGGCAGGTGGCAGGCTTGTGCCCGAGGGCGTGATCGACTTCGGTGACGTCCTCAAGGGGTGGCTCGTCGCCGAACTGGCGGTCACCTGTGCGTCGCTGCTTCACCATGCCGATGGCGACCCGTTCTTCATCCTGCCGGCGGTCCAGGCCTTCCACGCGGCATCCCCGCTGACGGATGTCGAGCTGAAGGCGCTCTGGCCACTCATCGTGGCACGAGCGGGGATTCTGGTCGCAAGTACGGAACAGCAGTTGGAGATCGATCCCGACAACGCCTATGTGCGTGGAAACGCCGCCCATGAGCGTGAAATCCTCGATGTCGCGCTGTCGGTGCCTTTCGGCCTGATGGAGCGGGCAATCCACCAGGCCGTAGGGAAGGGGGCGGCATTGACCGTGCCCTTGACGGCCGGCCGGCTGCTGCCGGACATCGAACCCTCCCGCGTCGGTATCGTCGATCTTTCGCTCCTTGGGCCTCATCTTCCGGCCGACCGCTGGCATTATGAGGATACCGAAGCGCTGCTCTTGCAGTCGGCGGCGCGGGCGGCCGGCGCCTCCGCTACGCGATACGGCGAATTCCGCCTGACCGAAACGCGGCTTCTCCAAGCAAGGTCGCCTGCGACCTTCGCTCTGCACGTCGATCTCTGTCTGCATGGACAAACTGTCGTCCATGCGCCTTTCGCGGGCAATCTCGGGCGGCGCGGCGAAAAACTGGTTCTATCGGCCGATGGGCTGCATCTCCATCTCAATGGCGTCGAACCGGCCGATGCCGCCGAAGGCGCGATCGAAGCCGGAGCGCCGATCGGCGTCGTTCCCGGCGATCCGCCAGCGCTGGGCTTCATCCGCGTCCAGCTCTGCAGGGAAGCGGACATCGACCCGCCGCCCTTCGCCACAGCGAGCCAGGCAGAAGCCTGGCGGGCACTCTGCCCGTCGCCCGCCCAAATGCTCGGTTTCGACTGTGATGCGCCCTTGCCGGCAGCGGGCGAACTGCTTCAGCGCCGGCAACGCCATTTCGCACGGGCCCAGAAGAACTATTATCGCCAGCCGCCGCAGATCGAGCGGGGTTGGAAGGAACATCTCTTTGATGTCGAGGGCCGTGCCTATCTCGACATGGTCAACAATGTCACGATCGTCGGCCACGGCCATCCGCGCCTTTCGGCGGCGGTTGGCCGGCAATGGTCGCTGCTCAACACCAATTCGCGCTTCCACTATGCATCGGTGGCGGAATTTTCGGAGCGGCTCGCCGGGTTGGCGCCCGAGGGGCTCGACACGGTTTTTCTCGTCAACAGCGGCTCGGAGGCAAACGACCTTGCGATCCGACTCGCCTGGGCACATTCCGGCGCGCGTCACATGCTCTCGCTGCTCGAAGCCTATCACGGCTGGACGATCGCGAGCGATGCGGTCTCGACGTCGATCGCCGACAATCCGCAGGCGCTGACGACGCGGCCCGACTGGGTGCATCCGGTCGTTTCCCCGAACACCTATCGCGGACCGTTTCGCGGAGAAGGCTCGACCAGCAACTATGTTCGCGACGTTACCGAGCAACTGGAGGAACTCGACGAACGTCGGGTGGGCCTTGCGGGCTTCATTTGCGAAGCGGTCTATGGCAACGCCGGCGGCATCCCGCTGCCGCCCGGATATCTCGAGGCCGTCTATGCCATGGTGAGGGCAAGAGGCGGCGTCTGCATCGCCGATGAGGTACAGGTGGGCTACGGCCGCCTCGGCCACCATTTCTGGGGGTTCGAAGAGCAGGGCGTCGTTCCGGACCTCATCACGGTCGCCAAGGGCATGGGCAACGGCCATCCGCTCGGCGCCGTCATCACGCGGCGCGAGATCGCGGAGGCGCTGGAGAAGGAAGGCTACTTCTTCTCGTCGGCCGGTGGCAGTCCGGTAAGCTCCGTCGTGGGCCTGACCGTGCTCGACATTCTTCACGACGAGGCCTTGCAGGAGAATGCCCGCACGGTCGGCGACCATCTCAAGGCGCGGCTGCAGGCGCTCGGCGACCGCTTTCCGATCGTCGGCGCGGTCCACGGCATGGGGCTTTATCTCGGCGTCGAGTTCGTCCGTGACCGTGAAACGCTGGAGCCTGCGACGGAGGAGACGGCGGCGATCTGCAACCGCCTCCTTGAACTCGGCGTCATCATGCAGCCGACCGGCGATCACCTGAATGTCTTGAAGATCAAGCCGCCGCTCTGCCTCAGCCACGAGAGCGCCGACTTCTTTGCCGCGATGCTGGAGCGGGTGCTGGAAGAGGGCTGGTGATCAGAGCTCCCCTCACAGGTGGCCGCAGCCGGACATAGGATTTGCTGAGCTGGACTTAGCCCTCGCTCAGCATCTCCCTCTCGCCACTCAATCGTTCGACGAGGCTGCGGCGAACGCGGCCGATATGGCGCGCCGGCGGCTCGCCGAATTGACGGGAATATTCGCGGCTGAACTGCGACTGGCTCTCATAGCCGACCTGATGGCCGGCATCGCCTGCATCGAGACGCTCTTCCAGCATCAGGCGCCTCGCTTCCTGCAGCCGGAGCTGCTTCTGATACTGCAGCGGACTCATCGCCGTGATCGCCTTGAAGTGATGATGAAGCGAGGAAACGCTCATGCTGACGCGGCTCGCAAGATCGTCGATGCGCAACGGGTGCGCATAGTGCTCCTTCAGCCATGCCACGGCGCGACCAATCTGGTGCGGCTGACTTTCCGCCGTCGTCATCTGCCTGAGCCTCGTGCCGTGCGGCCCGGTGAGCAGGCGGTAGAGGAGTTCCTGCTCGATCAACGGCAGAAGGGCGGCGATGTCGTCCGGGCGCTCGAGCAGCCGCAGCAGGCGGAGCGTCGCGTCTTCGAGATCAGGTGTTATCTTGCTGACCGTCATTCCGCGCGCGGAGGCCGACGGCTTCGCCCGGTGGTCACCGATCAGATCCAGCAGTGCCGGGATCTTGCCGGTATCGATCTGGAACGCCAGGCTCATGTAGGGCTCTTCCGGCGACGCCTGTGAGACCTGGGAGATGACCGGCAGGTCAATCGAGGTCAACAGATAGTCCGAAGCGCCGTAGACGAGGGTCTCGTCGCCGAGCACCACGCGCTTGGCGCCCTGCACGATGATCGCCAAGCTCGGCTTGTAAGCTGCGCAATTCGGTTTCGCAGTGCTTGAATGCCGGTGGACGCTGAGACCGGGTACGAGCGTTACGTGGTCCCCATCTTTCTCGGCGATACGGGCAATGATATCGATCATCTCCAAGCGTGGCGTCTGTCGTGTCGTCGTCATATTCAGCGGCCTTTCCAGTATCTTAGGTCTGCGCGGTCTGCCGTTCAGATAGGTTCCCGGCACGGCCTCGCCACGGCGCGGCCGTCATTGATGCAGGATTGTGCAAAACTTTTGCAGGATCGCACTAACGCATCATGGCTCCGGGACAGCATAGTCCGCCCTGTCGCTGGCGGTCCACGCCTCAGCGCATTATTCCCAAGACATCAAGGACAGACCCATGGCTATAGCTAGAGGATATGCGGCGACCGATGCTTCGAAGCCGCTTACGCCTTTCACATTCGAGCGCCGCGAACCGCGCGACGACGATGTGGTCATCGACATCAAATATTGCGGCGTTTGCCACTCCGATATTCATCAGGCCCGCAATGAATGGGGCAACTCCACTTTTCCCATGGTGCCGGGCCACGAGATCGTCGGCATTATTTCGGCGGTCGGATCAAACGTCACGAAGTTCAAGGTCGGCGACCGCGCCGGCGTCGGCTGCTTTGTCGATTCCTGCACGACCTGCGCCACCCGCGATCTCGATCTGGAACATTATCTTCCGGGTCTGGTCGTGACCTACAATGGCGTCGAGGCCGACGGAAAGACCCCGACCCAGGGCGGCTACTCGGATCATATCGTCGTCAAGGAAGGCTATGTGCTTTCGATTCCCGAGAACCTCCCGCTCGACGCCGCCGCCCCGTTGCTTTGCGCCGGCATCACGCTTTACTCGCCGCTCCGTCACTGGAAGGCGGGGCCGGGGAAGAAGGTGGCAATCGTCGGCATGGGTGGCCTCGGGCACATGGGCGTGAAGCTCGCCCACGCCATGGGCGCCGAAGTCACGGTGCTGAGCCAGAGCCTCTCGAAAAAGGAGGACGGACTGAAACTCGGCGCGGATCATTATTACGCGACCAACGATCCGGAGACGTTCCAGGCGCTTGCCGGGAGTTTCGACCTGATCATCTGCACGGTTGCCGCCGAGATCGACTGGAACGCCTATCTCAATCTCCTGAAGGTCGATGGCGACCTAGTGCTTGTCGGCATTCCGGAGAACCCGGTACCGGTCCACGCCTTCTCGTTGGTTCCTGCACGGCGCAGTATTTCTGGTTCGATGATCGGTTCGATCAAGGAAACCCAGGAAATGCTGGATTTCTGCAGTGAGCACGGCATCGTTTCGGAGATCGAGACGATTGAGATGGATCAGATCAACGAGGCCTACGAGCGGGTGATCAAGAGCGACGTGCGCTACCGCTTCGTGATCGACATGGCTTCGCTCAAAGCGTGACTTCCTTACTGCGCCGTATGCCTTGCCGCACATATGGCGCTTTAGGGGGCTGGAGGGGCCCCATAACCCCCCTCTACCCTGCCGGGCATCTCCCCCACAAGGGGGGAGATCGGCTGGAGCAACCGCCTGCCCCTATAAGCACACGATATCCAGAGCCAGCAGGCCGAACCATTGGTGGAGCGAGGCATCGCCACTTGCCAATCTCCCCCCTTGTGGGGGAGATGCCCGGCAGGGCAGAGGGGGGTGTTAACTGCGCATCCCGGAGATGCCGCTGCCCAGACCTGTTGCTCTAGACGAGCGGCAGCGGACCGTCGTTCTTGATCTCTTCCATGACCGCGTAGGTGCGGGTTTCCTTGACGCCGGGCAGCGTCCAAAGCACCTGCCCTAGGAAGTTGCGGTAGGCGGTCATGTCCTCGAAGCGGGTCTTGACCAGATAGTCGAAGCCGCCGGCGACCATGTGGCATTCGAGCACGGCGGGAGCCTGCTTGATGGCGATCGCAAACTGATCGAAGACTTCCGGCGTCGTCTTGTCCAGCATGACCTCGATGAAGACGAGCAGACCGAAACCGAGCTTGTGCGGGTCGAGGCGTGCACCGAAGCCCGAGACATAGCCCTCCTTGAGCAGTCGTCGCAGCCGCTCGCTGGTTGCCGTCGGCGAGAGGCCGATGCGGTCCGCCAGTTCGAGATTGGTGATGCGCCCATCCGCCTGCAGGATGTTCAGGATTCTGCGATCCGTCTTGTCGATCTGGTGCATTGCCGCCGCCTCCCCCTTTTTGTCTCTCAGGCGGCCAGTCGCGTTTCAGCGAGCTTCACCCAATAGGAAATGCCGTGGGGGATTGCCTCGTCGTTGAAGTCGTAGGCCGGATGGTGAAGGCCGGCCGTGTCGCCGTTGCCCATGAAGATGAAGGCGCCGGGGCGGGCAAGCAGCATGTAGGAAAAATCCTCGCCGCCCATCATCGGGTCGAGTGAAGCATTGACCTGGGCGGCGCCGGCAACCGTCGCGGCTGCCGCAAGGGCGTGGGCGGTCTCGTCGGCATGGTTGACCGTCACGGGATAGTTGCGGCCGTACCAGACGTTCACCGTCGCGCCGTAGGCGCCGGCGATGCTTTCGGCAATCTGGCGGATGCGCGCCTCGCCGGTGTCGCGCACTTCCGGCATCAGGGTGCGGACGGTTCCGGCGAGGACCGCCTGCTCGGGAATGACGTTGTGGGCGAAGCCGGCGTTGAACTTGGTGACCGAGACGACGACGGATCCGAGGGGATCGACGGTGCGCGAGGCGATCGTCTGGAGTGCGTTGACGATCTGCGCGCCGACGACGATTGGATCGATGGTCTTGTGCGGCTGGGCCGCATGCCCGCCGCGGCCGTTGATGGTGATGGTGAACTCGTCGGTGGACGCCATGATCGGGCCGATGCGGCTGCCGAAATGGCCGACCGGCATGCCCGGCATATTGTGCATGCCGTAGACCTCCGCGATCGCGAAACGCTCCATCATGCCGTCCTTGACCATCTCGTTGCCGCCGCCGCCGCCTTCTTCCGCCGGCTGGAAAATGACCGCCACGGAGCCCGCGAAATTGCGCGTCTCAGCGAGATATTTTGCCGCGCCGAGCAGCATGGCCGTGTGGCCATCATGGCCGCAGGCGTGCATCTTGCCGGCGGTCGCCGATGCCCAGGGCTTGCCGCTCGTCTCGATGATCGGCAGGGCGTCCATATCGGCCCTGAGCCCGATGGTCCGGCCGGCACCGAGATTGCCGCGGATGATGCCGACGACACCGGTCCTGCCAAGACCAGTCACGATTTCGTCAACGCCGAATTCCTTCAGTTTCCTTTCCACAAAGGCTGCCGTATTTTCCACCGCGAACAGCAGTTCGGGATTCATGTGCAGGTGGCGCCGCCACTCGGTCACTTCGTTTTGGAGTTCGGCAGCGCGGTTGAGAATCGGCATAGGGTCGTCCTGTCGGTCTGTTCGGTCACTACTGCATGATTCCTTAAATCGGAACCGATTTAAGGATAAAATCAATGCAGAAACTCAAAGCTCTACAGCGACCGTTGCGCGTCTGATTGGACTCGCGGCGCTGTAAGCGCGCAGTGGATTGGCGCGGCAGCCATGGATTGGGCTTTGCCATCTCCTCGCCATATAGGCTAAATACCGGGACGAGGCGAGGCAATTGCGGAAATTCGAGGTCGGATTGTGGTGACAGGTGGATTCTTGGGGCGTGACGGGGCGAGGGCGATGGGCGTTCTCGTGGGAGCCTGTGCGGCATTCCTGGCGGCGATGCTTCCCGCATCTGCCAATCCGCGGCTGGTCGTCGACGTCAACTCGCTCAAGGTCTATGAGCATCAGGACATCTTCAAGAGATGGTACCCGGCATCGCTGACCAAGCTGATGACCGCCTACACGACGTTTCGGGCGATCAAGACGGGGCAGTTGACGCTGGAAAGCCCGGTCGTGATGACGAAGAACGCTGCGTCCGAACCGCCGAGCAAGATGTTCTACAAGCCCGGCCAGGCGATGACGCTCGATAGCGCGCTCAAGATGATGCTGGTGAAATCAGCAAATGACGTCGCCGTTGCCATCGCGGAAACGGTCGGCGGATCCGAACCGGCCTTCATCGAGCGGATGAATGCCGAGGCACGCCGTATCGGGCTGACCTCGTCGCATTTCATCAATGCCAACGGACTGCCCGGTGAGGGGCAGTACACGACGGCGCGCGACCTCGCCGTGCTCGCCGTCACATTGAAGCGCGAGTTCCCCGAATATGCTTCCTATTTCTCGCTGGAGGGCTTCACCACCGGCAAGAAGGACTATGCCAATTACAACATGCTGATCGGCCGCTTCGACGGCGCGGACGGCATGAAGACCGGCTTTATCTGCGCCTCTGGCTTCAACCAGGTCTCGTCGGCGACGCGCGGTGGCCGCAGCGTCATTTCGGTTGTCCTCGGGGAAGACAGTCTTGGCGCCCGGGCCGACGAGTCCGCTCGGCTGTTGCAGATGGCGCTGACGACCAGCGATGCCAACAAGCAGTCTCTGACGCAGATCGCCCCCTATGGCGAAGGCCGCGACATGGTTGCCGATGTCAGCAAGGAGATCTGCTCCAAGGCCGCGGCGAAGGTGCGCAGCGAAGGCCGGGATGAAGCCGGTCGCCAGAAGCTGCTTTCGCCCTACATCCGCGAAATCAATCGCCCGCTGAAGCTTGCGTTTGCTGGGCTTATTCCCGGCAGCGGCGACAAGATCGCCAAGGCCGGCAGCGATGTCGCGGCGCAGGGTGATGCTACCGAGATCGCCAACGTGCCGATCCCGGTTCCTCGCCCGAGTTTCTGAGCGGGATAATATGCGGCCTTCGGCTGCATCCCGCGTCTCAATTAGATTTCGGACGATTCGACCCGAAATCAGCGTGATCTAAGACGGAGTCCGCCATGAACGGTCCATTGCCGGTGGTGTCGGTATCGATCCTCACCGGCTTCCTCGGTGCGGGCAAGACGACGCTTCTCAATCGCTTGCTCAAGGATCCCAACCTCGCCGATACCGCGGTTATCATCAACGAATTCGGCGATGTCTCGATCGACCACCTGCTGGTCGAGGCGTCGAGCGATGGTGTGATTGAGCTTTCCGACGGGTGCCTCTGCTGCACGGTGCGCGGCGAGCTTGTCGATACACTCGCCGACCTCATGGACCGGATGCAGACCGGTCGCATCAAACCGCTGAGACGCGTCGTCATCGAAACGACCGGGCTTGCCGATCCGGCGCCGGTGCTACAAGCGGTGCTCGGCAATCCGGTCATCGCGCAGAACTTCCGGCTGGACGGTGTCGTCACGGTCGTGGACGCCGTCAACGGCCTGCAGACGATCGCGAATCACGTGGAAGCCTTGAAACAGGTCGCGGTCGCCGACCGGCTCGTCATCAGCAAGACCAAGCTCGCCAATGACGCGGGGCGCGATGCGCTCTTGCAACGGCTCAGGGACCTTAATCTCCGCGCGCCCATCATCGACGGTGATGCGGACGAGGCCGGCCGTGCGGATCTGTTCGCCTGCGGTCTCTATGACACATCGACCAAGGTCGCCGACGTCGGCCGTTGGCTTCAAGACGAGGCGCACGCCGATCACCATGATCATGACCACGATCACCATGGGCATGACCATCATCGTGGGCGTCACGACCACCACCATCACGACGTCACGCGCCACGGCTCGGACATCCGGTCCTTCAGTATCGTCCACGATCGTCCGATCGAGCCGATGGCGCTTGAAATGTTCATCGATCTTCTACGCTCGGCCCATGGCGATAAGCTGCTGCGGATGAAGGCAGTCGTTTCCGTGGCGGACAATCCTGAACGGCCGCTTGTCCTGCACGGCGTGCAGACCGTTTTTCATACGCCGGAGCGGCTGGCCGCCTGGCCCGATCCCGCCGACCAGCGCACGCGCATGGTGCTGATCACGAAGGGGCTCGAGGAAGTGTTCGTGCGCGACCTCTTCGATGCCTTCACCGGCAAACCCCGGATCGACCGGCCGGACGCGCAAGCGCTCTCCGATAATCCCCTCGCAGTTCCCGGCATGAAATTCTAGACCGGCAGTGCGCAGGAATCGGTTGGGTCTCCTAGTCGGGCCGCGGTTTTGATTTTCACAACCAGCGGCGGACGCGGCTCTTGTAGCTCCGATAGGCGTCACCGAACTTGCGTTCGAGATAGGCTTCCTCTCGGGCGACCACCAGGTAGCGGATGACGAAGTAAAACGGCACCAGCAGGATGAGGAGCCAAAGGCTGTCGAAGCCGACGGCGAGGCCGATCAGGCCGAGAAACATGCCGATATAGATCGGATTACGGCTGTAGCGGTAGGGCCCCTCTTCGACGATCGTCGTCGTCGGCTGGGTGGTCGGGATGTGCGTTCCCGCCCGGCGGAAGGTCGTCGCCGCCCAGATCAAAAGTGCCAGACCAGCGAGGAACACGATGGCGCCTAACCAACCGGCCGGCACTGCCGTCGGCAGGAAGGGCAATGGGTAGAGCACGTCAATCAGGCGCCCCGCAACGACGGCGAGGGCCCAGACGATCGGCGGTCGCACCGCCGCGCCGGAACTGTCGTGCAAATTGCCGCTGGCATCGTTCATTGTGCAGCCCGCATTGTATTTCGCTGATCATAGCAAGAATTCCGACTGCCTTGGAGCGTGTCGATGTCGAGAGCAGCCGGAACCGGCGCGAAATGCGGGAAAGCAGAAGCGGCGATGTTTCGGTGGATCCGCTAAGTTTTCTTGCGGATGACGAAGCGATGGCCGCCTTCGGTCGGCGCGGCTTCCTCGAGCCGGTGTCCGTCCTCGTTGCAGAAATGCGGAATGTCGATCACCGCGAGCGGATCCGTCGTCTCGATTTCGAGCAGGGCACCCGGAGCGAGCGTCTGCATTCGCTTGCGCGTCTTCAAAACGGGAAGGGGGCATTTCAGCCCCCTCAGATCATAGACGGTCCTGGGCTCGTCCGGCATCAATTGCCCCAGATCTTCCAGAACGGGCGCTTCTTCGGCTGCTCGGCGGCGGGTTGTTCGGCTGCCGCCTGCGGGTTTTCCGCCGGAGCCGCGGCCACTTGTGCGTCGTTTTCGGCCGGCGCGGGTGCCTGCTTCTGGTCGGCTGCCGACGGCTGCTGGGTTGCCGCGGGCTGCGGCGCACCCGGCTTAATGGCGGCCGGCTGCTCGGGCGCCTGGACCGTCGGCGCGGCGGCGGCTTCCGGCTCGCTTGCCGAGAAAAGGTTCCAGAAGGATTTCCGGGCCGGCGCCGGTTGGATGGCGGCTTGTAGAACAGGACGCTCGACTGGGCTTGCCTGCGGCACCGGCACGCTCGCGCCGCCGCGGGTCGCTTTCTCCAGCGCCTCCTTCTGGATCAGCGCCGCCTGTTTGGCTTCCTCGGCCGCCTTCTGGTCAGCGAGCTTCTTTTCGAGGTCGCTCACCTTCATCAGCTTGCCGGCGTCGAGGGAGTTGCCCGTTGGAGCATAGGCGAGCTCGCGGCCTTTGCGCTGTTCGGCTACGATCGCCTTGCGTTCCGCTTCGGTCGGCTCATACCAGACCATGCCTTCGTACTTCTTCAGCGCCTTGTCGTAATCGCGCTGATAGTCCTTCTCGAAGCCTGCCATCGCCACCTGCAACGCCGGCGGCGTCGACATGGCGGGGCATTGGCCCATGGGATTGAACGTGCCGTCGCTTTGCTGGTTGAAGACGTATTTCCTCTCGCAGACATTCACTTCCGGCGGGCGCTTCGTCACCTCGAACTGGTCGTAGCCCGCCTTCAGCATCTTCCAGAACTCGATGTTCGGGTTGTTGCGATGACGGGCCATGTTCTCCGCGGTCATACGGAAGGGAAAGGCCTGGAGCTGGACGCTTTGCTGCCCACCCTTGAAGGCGTCACGCGCAAGCGCGAAGATCTCGATGATCTGCTCGTCGGTCATCGAGTAGCAGCCCGACGAAGAGCAGGCGCCATGGATCATCAGATGCGTGCCTGAGCGGCCGTTCGCCTTGTCGTAGGTATTGGGGAAACCCGTATTGATCGCGAGATAATAGTTGGAATTGGGATTCAGCTGGTGCGGGAACAGCGGATAGAACCCTTCCGGGGCCTGCCGGTCGCCCTCCTTCACCTTCGGACCGAGCTTTCCGGACCACGCGCAGATCTTGTAGCTCTTCAGCAGTTGAAAGCGGTTCGCCGCGTTGGCCTTCCAGACTTCGAGCGTGCCTTCCTCTTTGAAGATCCGCAGCGCGATCGGAGAGGTCTTCTGCATCCCCAGTTCGCGCATCTTCGCGGTCATCTTGCTCGAAAGCTGATACTCGGTCTTGCTCTTGACCGAGGAGAGGTTGACCGAATCCAGGGTCTCGTTGGTGCAGCCGGCGAGCGCGGCAGCAATAGCGGCGGTAGCGACAAGGTTCCTGAAACGCATCGGCAGAGGCCCGTTAAAAAACACAATCCGTCATTGAGCGCAGCGCCCGTCGAGGAGCGCCCTCAACGAATCAGTAAGCGATTATTCTTCACGAAATCTTAACCCTGCAGGATCCCCCCGCGCACGCCGTCTTTCATGACCGCACGAATATGGCCAAGATTTGGCCACAGTTTGATTTCCGGTTGCCGTTGCCGCGTTTTTAATCGCAATGGTTCAGAGATTTCGGCCGATGTTGAGGTATTTCTGCCGGCGGTCCGCCCGCAGTTCTTCACCCTTGCGGCCGGACAGCTCCTTGAGTGCATCGGCGATCACGGTTCCGGTGCGGCTGATGACCGATACCGGGTCGCGATGGGCGCCGCCGACCGGTTCGGGAATGATGCCGTCGATGATGCCGAGGGCTTTCAGGTCCTCGGCGGTGATCTTCATGTTGCTGGCCGCCTCCTTGGCGCGCGTTGAATCGCGCCACAGGATCGACGCCGCGCCTTCCGGCGAGATGACGCTGTAGATCGAATGCTCCAGCATATATACGCGGTTGCCCGTTGCGATCGCGATCGCCCCGCCGGAGCCGCCTTCGCCGATGACCACGGTGACGATCGGCACCTTGACGTTGAGGCACATCTCGGTCGAGCGGGCGATTGCCTCGGCCTGGCCGCGCTCCTCGGCGCCGACGCCCGGATAGGCACCTGCCGTATCGACCAGCGTGATCAGCGGCAGGCCGAAGCGGTCGGCCATCTCCATGACGCGGATCGCTTTGCGGTAGCCTTCCGGACGCGGGCTGCCGAAATTGTGCTTGATGCGCGACTTGGTGTCGTTGCCTTTTTCCTGACCGAGGACGGCGACGGGCATGCCGCGAAAGCGGGCGAGCCCCGCCTGGATTGCATCGTCGTTGCCGAAGTTGCGGTCGCCGGCAAGCGGCGTGAATTCGGTGAAAAGTTCGGCTGCGTAGTCGAGAAAATGCGGGCGTGACGGGTGGCGGGCGACCTGGGTCTTCTGCCACGGCGACAGCTTGGAATAGATCTCGGCCATCGCGTCGCGTACGCGCACCTCAAGCCGTGCGATCTCGTCGGATGTGTTCACACTCTCATCTTCGCTGGCAAGTTTCTTCAGTTCGAGAATCTTGCCTTCGAGATCAGAAATGGGTTTTTCGAAATCGAGATAGTTGTGCATGAGATGCGTTTCCGATCAATTTGCGACAGGGCTGTCCGGTCGAAGCCAGCCTGCCCGGCGGTCCTAATCCTGTTTTTTCGCCTGTTTGGCAAGGGGGTGATGGTTTTGCACGAGGTCATGCAGCCGTTCTTCGAGCACATGCGTATAGATTTGTGTCGTTGAAATGTCTGAATGGCCGAGCAGTTCCTGCACGGCGCGCAGGTCGGCGCCGTTGGCAAGCAGGTGGCTGGCGAAGGCATGGCGCAGCACGTGTGGCGAGATCGTCGCGACCCTTATGCCGGCGCGCGCCGCGAGGCCTTTGAGGTCGCGTGCGAAAACCTGGCGCGGCAGATAGCCGGCCTTGCCGTAGGAAGGAAAGAGCCATGGGCTCTCCTCGGGCCGATCGGCCTCCGCATTCTTCGACCGAAGCGCGTCGCCATAGGCGCGCATGGCGCTGATGGCGGCCTGCGACAACGGCACCAGTCTTTCCTTGTTGCCCTTGCCGCGAATGACGAGGAAGCGGCCGTTCTGCGAGAGCACGCTTGCGGGCAGAGAGACGAGTTCGCTGACACGCATCCCCGTCGCATAGAGAAGCTCGATCAGCGCGTGCATGCGCAGTTTCACCAGCGCGTCTTCGCCGCCGGTGGCAGCTTCGGTTTCCGCCTGATCGATCAGCCTGGAGACGTCATCGATGCTAAGCGTCTTCGGCAGCGCGCGCGCCTTCTTCGGCGCGTCGAGGATCCCGGTTGGATCGTCGCCCCGGAGGCCCTCGGCGTACAGAAACTTGTAGAATTGCCGCAAAGCCGACAGACGGCGCGCCTGCGACGAGGATTTGAAGCCCTCGCCGGCGAGATGCGAAAGGTAGCTTCTCAAGTCGTCGGCCGAGGCATCGGTCAACCGTGTGCCACAGGTCCGCAGGAAGGAGCGCGCGTCTTCCAGATCGCGCTCATAGGATTGCAGCGTATTGGTCGCCGCGCCGCGCTCGGCGCTCATCATTTCCAGAAAGGATTCGACATAGGCGGCGGATCGGTCGGTCATTGCGGTTTGTTGACCCGTTCCGATGGAATGCGCACCGTTACGTCCCGTTCGACCGGCTCGACGAAAGTCACGAGCGCGACCATCGTGCCATAGACGATGGCGCCAAAAACGGCCAAGAAGAACAGGAAGCGGAAAAGGGTCGGCATTTCGGTCTCCTCTGCATGAGTCCTAATCGGCGCCGGTTAAAATCATGCAGTTGTTCTTCAAAGTCCTGCAGCGACCTTCCATGCGTCTGCAGCGGATGAACTATATGAACGGCCCCGCCGCCGAGTTCAAGAAGCGTCGCGTGGCAAGCGCGACGACTTGACGCTCCCCGTCGATTTGTCGATATCGGAGGGGAATGGGGAAGATGAAGTGCAATGAACGACGTGACCGAACCGGTTTCCGCGACGCTTGCCGAACGGGCGAAGCTCGCCCTCGGTAAGCGCAATCTCGTTTTCATCGGATTGATGGGAGCGGGAAAATCGGCAATCGGCCGACTGACCGCGCAGGCGCTCGGCATTCCCTTCATCGATTCCGATCATGAGATCGAGCGGGTTTCCCGCATGACGATCAGCGAGCTTTTCGCCGCCTATGGCGAGGAAGAATTTCGGGCGCTCGAGGCCCGCGTGCTGAAACGACTGCTGAGGTCCGGTCCCCGGGTGGTCTCGACTGGCGGCGGCGCCTACATCAACGAACGCTCGCGCCGACAGATCAAGAAGGGCGGCATGACGATCTGGCTCAATGCGGATCTCGACGTGCTGTGGGAGCGGGTGAACAAGCGCGACACCCGGCCGCTTCTGAAAACCGAGAACCCGAAACAGACGCTCGAAAACCTGATGCGCGCGCGTTACCCGATCTATGCGGAGGCGGATCTGACCGTCCTTTCGCGCGACGTGAGGAAGGAAATGATCGTCGAGGAGGTTCTCACCGCCATCGCCGATCGCCAGAAAGCTCAAAGTCATGAATAGCCATGTGACATCCGCCGCCGAACGCAAGGTCCGCGTCGACCTTGGAGATCGCTCCTATGACATTCTCATCGGCCCCGGCCTCATCGCCGCGGCCGGCAAGGAAATCGCGTCGCGCCTCAAGGGCCGGAAGATGGCGGTGATCACCGACGAGAACGTGGCGCCTCGCTATCTCCAGCCGCTGATGGCGAGCCTCAATGTAAATGGCATCGATGCGGTGTCGCTCGTGCTGCCCGCTGGCGAGAAGACGAAGAGCTTCGATCATCTCATTCCGGTCTGCGAGACCGTGCTCGGCGCCAGGATCGAGCGGAACGACGCGGTGATCGCGCTCGGCGGTGGCGTCATCGGCGATCTTACCGGCTTTGCGGCTGGCATCGTCCGCCGCGGCTCGCGCTTCATCCAGGTTCCGACATCGCTGCTGGCGCAGGTCGATTCTTCCGTCGGCGGCAAGACCGGGATCAATTCGCCGCATGGCAAGAACCTGATCGGTGTCTTTCATCAGCCGGATCTCGTCCTCGCCGACACCGACGTGCTCGATACCTTAAGCCCGCGCGAATTCCGGGCGGGTTACGCCGAAGTCGCCAAATACGGCCTGATCGACAAGCCGGAATTTTTCGAGTGGCTCGAACGGAACTGGCAGTCCGTCTTCGCCGGAGGGCCGGCTCGGATCGAGGCCATTGCCGTCAGCTGCCAGGCGAAGGCCGACGTCGTGGCTGCCGACGAACGCGAGAACGGCTTGCGCGCGCTTCTCAATCTCGGACACACCTTCGGCCACGCTCTGGAAGCTGCGACGGAATATGACAGTGCGCGTTTGGTGCACGGCGAGGGCGTCGCGATCGGCATGGTGCTGGCACACGAGTTTTCTGCCCGCATGAACCTCGCGAGCCCGGACGATGCGCGGCGCGTGGAAACCCATCTCAAAGCGGTCGGCCTGCCGACGCGGATGGCCGACATACCCGGCAGCCTGCCGCCCGCCGAGCGGCTGATGGACGCGATCGCCCAGGACAAGAAGGTGAAGGGCGGCAAACTCACCTTCATCCTGACCAGGGGCATCGGCCAGTCCTTTGTCGCCGATGATGTTCCGGCTTCCGAGGTGCTGAGCTTCCTCAAGGAAAAACATCCCCGATGACCAGCGACACGCTATGGGCATTCGTGTTGGAGCATTGGCCGTCTCTCGTTTCGGTCATTTGCCTGCTGTTGCTCTCGGCGTTCTTTTCCGGATCGGAGGCTGCCTTGACTGCGGCCTCCCGGGCGCGGATGCACACCCTCGAGAGCAACGGCGATCGCCGGGCGGGTATCGTCAATCGGCTGATCGAGCGGCGTGACCGCCTCGTTGGAACGCTGCTCCTCGGCAACAACCTCGTCACTATTCTGGCGACATCGCTGGCCACGAGCCTTCTGATCGGCCTCATTGGCAGTTCCGCAGTGGCAATCGCCACGGTTAGCATGACGGTGCTGCTTGTCGTCTTTGCCGAAGTGCTGCCGAAGAGCTGGGCTATTGCCTCACCGGATCGGTTCGCGCTCGCCGTGGCACCGCTGGTAAGGCCCTTCATGGCTGTTGCCGGCCCGGTATCAGCACTCATCAACACGTTCGTCCGGCGCCTTTTGACCCTCTTTGGCGTGAACGTTGCCTCCGACAAGCCGATGTTGTCGGCGCACGAGGAACTGCGCGGCGCGGTTGACCTGCTTCACCGGGAGGGATCCGTGATCAAGGCGGACCTCGACCGGCTCGGTGGCGTGCTGGATCTCGGTGAACTCGAGGTCTCCGACATCATGATCCACCGCACCGCCATGCAGGCTGTCAATGCGGAAGACCCGTCGGAGGTCTGCGTTCGGGAAATCCTCGAAAGCCCATTCACGCGCCTGCCGGTCTGGCGTGGATCGACCGACAACATCATCGGCGTCGTCCATTCCAAGGATCTTCTGCGCGCGCTTGCGGAACCGGACGTCGAGCCAGCGAGTGTCGATATCGTCAAGATCGCGCAGAAGCCCTGGTTCGTGCCGGATACGACCAACCTCAAGGACCAGCTCAACGCCTTTCTGCGGCGCAAGCTGCATCTCGCCATCGTCGTCGACGAATACGGCCAGGTACAGGGTCTCGTGACGCTCGAAGATATCCTCGAGGAGATCGTCGGCGATATTGCCGATGAACACGACATCGACATCCAGGGCGTGCTGCAGGAGGCTGACGGATCGATCGTCGTCGACGGCTCGGTGCCGATCCGCGACCTCAACAGGGCGCTGGACTGGTCGCTGCCCGACGAGGAGGCAACCACCGTCGCGGGTCTCGTCATCCATGAATCGAAGAGCATTCCGGAGGAACGGCAGGCCTTCACCTTCTACGGCAAGCGCTTCATCGTCATGAAGCGGGTCAAGAACCGGATCACCAAGCTGCGCATCCGCCCGGCCGAGGATGGAACGTCGATCGGTTAGGGTGGTTCACGGTTTCTGCCGGGAATTGCGCAGTTCAAAGATTAGAGACCACGCCAAGCGGCTCACCAGCTCGTCGGCTCTCCCGGTGCGGCCGGCTCAACCGCGAGCGCGTGCAGACCCGCATCGAGCTCCGGCTTCAAGAGGTCGTTGATCGCGCGGTGGCGCGCCACCCGGCTCATGCCGGAAAATGCGCTGGAGACGATCCTGATCCGGAAATGCGTTTCGCCTTCGCCGTCGAAGCCGGGCTGGTGACCGGCATGCAGATGGCTTTCGTTGATCACCGCAAGGCGCTCGGGATGGAAGGCTTCGAGGAGTTTCTGTTCGATCCGGCTTTGCAGCGACATTGTTCCGTCCTATTTCCCTAGATCACGATGATTTTGGCTCGAATCGACCCAAAATCATAAACGGGATCGATTCTAATAAGTTAGAGCGGGATGCGGGCGGAATACCGCACACTTTTCCTCATCCCGCTCTAGTTGCTGCCAGAGGCAGTGCCGTCCACGCCCTGGCGGCGCAAAATGCTCGCACAAAGCCAGCAACATTCGTCTTTGTCAATTCTTGTTGTAGGGGCCTCCAAACCCCATAATGTCGGCTATGAAACTCGATTCAAAATACTTCGATCGCATCCGTACGCGCCGCAAGGTGGAGCCGCGCGCAGAGCCCTCTGCGCCCGTATGTCAGTGGGACGGCTGCGACAAGAAGGCGATGCATCGAGCTCCCGTCGGCCGCAATGCCGAGGGCGAATATTTCATGTTCTGCTTCGAGCATGTGAAGGAATACAACAAGGGCTACAATTACTTCTCCGGGCTCTCCGACACGGAGATCGCGCGCTACCAGAAGGAAGCCGTGACGGGCCATCGTCCGACCTGGACCGTCGGCGTCAACAAGAGCGCCCGAAACGGCCCAACTCAGTCGCAGATGCGCTCCGGCACGGCGGGGGCGCAGGCCCGCATGCGCGATCCGTTCGGCTTCTTCAACGAGGCGCGCGCCCGGTCGGCTCGGCATGAACCGCGCCTGCGCAAGCTGAAGACCCTCGAAGGCAAAGCCTTCGAAACGCTTGGCCTCGCTGCCTCGGCAACAGCTGCCGACATTAAGGCGGCCTACAAGGAGCTCGTGAAGAAGCACCACCCCGATGCGAATGGCGGAGACAGGGGATCGGAGGACCGTTTTCGCGCGGTTATTCAAGCCTATCAATTGTTAAAACAGGCTGGTTTCTGCTAACAACGCGGATTATGACAGAAAGCACTTTTTGCAGGCGAATGCGCGGGTGCCGACCGGCGGCCGCTCTGGAGACATGATGAGTAAGATTGACCTCGACATTTCCAACCTCCCTGACACGACGATCTCTGTCCGGGAGGTCTTCGGCATTGATACGGATTTGCGCGTTCCTGCCTATTCGAAGGGCGACGCCTATGTCCCCGATCTCGACCCGGACTATCTCTTCGATCGCGAAACGACGCTCGCCATTCTTGCAGGATTCGCTCACAACCGGCGCGTGATGGTTGCCGGCTACCATGGGACCGGCAAGTCCACCCATATCGAACAGGTTGCGGCGAGGCTCAACTGGCCCTGCGTGCGCGTCAACCTCGACAGCCATGTCAGCCGTATCGACCTCGTGGGCAAGGATGCGATCGTCGTCAAGGACGGGCTGCAGGTCACCGAGTTCAAGGACGGCATCCTCCCCTGGGCCTATCAGCACAATGTCGCGCTCGTCTTCGACGAATACGATGCCGGCCGACCGGACGTCATGTTCGTCATTCAGCGTGTGCTTGAATCCTCCGGTCGCCTGACGCTGCTCGACCAGAGCCGCGTCATTCGCCCGCATCCGGCCTTCCGCCTGTTTGCGACCGCGAACACGGTCGGCCTCGGCGACACGACCGGCCTCTATCACGGTACGCAGCAGATCAACCAGGCGCAGATGGACCGCTGGTCGATCGTCACGACGCTCAACTATCTGCCGCATGACAAGGAGGTCGACATCGTCGCCGCCAAGGTCAAGGGCTTTACCGCCGACAAGGGACGGGAGACGGTATCCAAGATGGTTCGCGTCGCGGATCTGACGCGTGCGGCTTTCATCAATGGCGACCTTTCGACGGTCATGAGCCCGCGTACCGTGATCACCTGGGCGGAGAACGCCTATATCTTCGGCGATATCGCCTTCGCCTTCCGAGTGACGTTCCTGAACAAGTGCGACGAGCTGGAGCGGGCGCTGGTCGCCGAGCACTACCAGCGGGCCTTCGGCGTTGAGCTCAAGGAGAGCGCCGCCAATATCGTGCTGGAAGCCACAGCCTAAGGCTTTCTGACGCCGGCTTCGGGTAGAAGCCGGCGCTCAGGCTTCACAGTCAAGCGGATTTAAGCACCCGGATGTCACCGTATCTGGCTGAAAAGGATTTGTCGTGAGCTCGAACTCCAAGGCGAAACCGAACACGAGGGAAAACGCCGCTGAACCGTTCAAGCGGGCGCTTTCCGGCTGTATCCGGTCGATTGCCGGCGATGCCGAGATCGAGGTCGCCTTCGCAAACGAACGCCCCGGAATGGCGGGCGAGCGCATCCGGCTTCCGGAACTCTCCAAACGCCCGACCCGGCAGGAGCTTGCCGTGGCGCGAGGCCTGGGCGACTCCATGGCACTGCGCAAGGCGTGCCACGACGCACGCGTCCATGCGACGATGTCGCCGCAGGGAGCGGATGCGCGGGCGATCTTCGATGCCGTCGAACAGGCGCGCGTCGAGGCGATCGGTGCGCTCCGGATGGCGGGTGTCGCCGACAACCTCTCCTCGATGCTCGACGAGAAATACGCCAAGGCGAATTTCGCGGCGATCGAGAGCCAGTCGGATGCGCCGCTCGAAGAGGCGGTGGCGCTTCTCGTGCGCGAAAAGCTGACCGGGCAGAAGCCACCAGCATCGGCCGGCAAGGTGCTCGACCTCTGGCGCGATTTCATCGAGAGCAAGGCGGCCGCGGACATGCGCAACCTGCCCGCCGCGATTACCAATCAGCAGGCCTTCGCTCGCGTCGTGCGCGACATGCTGTCGTCGATGGATGTCGCCGAGAAATACGGCGAGGACGATATCGAGCCGGACGAGCAGGAAAGCGAGACCGACGAGGACCAACCGCGCAGCCAGGAGCAGGACGAGAACGCCAGCGACGAGGAAGAAGGCTCCGACGCAGCCCCCGCCGATGAGAACCAGTCTGCCGAGGAGCAGATGGAAGAAGGCGAGATGGACGGCGCCGAGATTTCCGATGACGACCTTCAGGACGAGGGCGAAGAGGAGAGCGAGACGCCCGGCGAGGTCAAGCGGCCGAACCACCCCTTTGCGGATTTCAATGAGAAGGTCGACTACACCGTCTTTACGCGCGAGTTCGACGAGACGATCACCGCCGAGGAGCTTTGCGACGAGGCGGAGCTCGATCGCCTCCGTGCGTTCCTCGACAAGCAGCTGGCCCACCTGCAAGGGGCGGTCGGCCGCCTCGCCAACCGGCTGCAGCGCCGGCTGATGGCGCAGCAGAACCGCTCCTGGGAATTCGACCTCGAGGAAGGCTATCTCGACACGGCCCGGCTCCAACGCATCATCATCGACCCGATGCAGCCACTTTCCTTCAAGCGCGAGAAGGACACGACCTTCCGCGATACTGTGGTGACGCTGCTGATCGACAATTCCGGCTCGATGCGCGGCCGACCGATCACGGTTGCGGCGACCTGCGCCGACATTCTCGCCCGCACGCTGGAGCGTTGCGGCGTCAAGGTGGAGATCCTCGGCTTTACCACCAAGGCGTGGAAGGGCGGGCAGTCGCGCGAGAAATGGCTGGCGAGCGGCAAGCCGCAGGCACCCGGCCGTCTCAATGATCTGAGGCACATCGTCTATAAATCCGCCGATGCCCCTTGGCGTCGGGCGCGCCGCAATCTCGGGCTGATGATGCGCGAAGGCTTGCTGAAAGAGAACATCGATGGCGAGGCGCTGATGTGGGCGCACGACCGGCTGCTGGCGCGGCCGGAGCAACGGCGCATCCTGATGATGATCTCTGACGGCGCGCCGGTCGATGATTCCACCTTGTCTGTGAACCCTGGAAACTATCTCGAACGTCACCTGCGCGCCGTCATCGAGCAGATCGAGACCCGTTCGCCGGTTGAGCTTCTGGCGATCGGCATCGGCCACGACGTGACGCGCTATTATCGCCGCGCGGTGACCATTGTCGACGCGGACGAACTGGCGGGTGCGATGACGGAGCAGCTCGCAGGGCTCTTCGAGGACGAAAGCCTGCATCGACGCCCAGGGCGCATGCGCCGCGCGGGGTAGTGATCAGCCGATCCACGGCCCGGCACTGATTGAGTTTCCGCCTGCGAAGGCTTCTACGCCCGATTTGATAGCGGCAATGCCGTCGCGGCTTGTCACGCCCTCGCATTGCCCTCCGAAGGTCCCTTTTAGATGCTCCGTCAAAGCCTTGTCCTCCTCTCCCTTCTGGCATCGCCTGCAATCGCGCAGCCGGAGCCGACGACCGAGATCGTGCCGGTTCAGGCGCGGCAGATAAGGCAGTTCAAAGCCGGCTCCAATGAGACAGTGTTTGGCGGACTCGAATTCATCGGTGGCATTGAAATAACCTCGCCGAACCCGCTGCTCGGCGCGATTTCCGCGATCCGGTTCCGCCCGGGCAGCGATTCCTTCGTCGCCGTGATGGATACCGGCCACTGGGTGGAGGGAGCCGTCGTCCGGGACGATAGAGGCAGGCCGCTGGGGCTGACCGACCTGACCGTGACCTCGATGATCGATGGGGACGGCGGTGCCGAGCTCGAAAAATGGAGGGTGGACTCGGAAGGGTTGGCGCTGCGCGACGGTGAGGCGATCGTCAGCTTCGAGCAACTAGCCCGCATCGAGGTCTATCCCGATCCGGGTTTCGCGCGATCAAGACCCGTCGGACATATGGTCCTGCCGTTTCCCATCGAAGAATTGCGTATCAACGGTGGCCTTGAAACGATCGCGGTCTCGCCAAAGAACAGTCCGCTTCAGGGCGCTGCGGTCGTGGTTGCGGAACGCAGCGTCGACAAAGCGGACAACCTTCTGGCGAGCATTCTCGAGGGGCCGATGAAGGGTGCATTCACGGTCGTTCGCGAGGATCCTTATGCGGTCACCGACGGCGACTTCCTGCCAAACGGCGATCTGCTTCTCTTGGAACGCCGGTTCAATCTGGCCTCCGGCCTCGGCATGCGCATTCGCAGGGTTGCCGCCGGCGACATCCATCCCGGCGCCGTCGTCGACGGCGAGGTGCTGCTCCAGGCCGACATGAGCTACCAGATCGACAATATGGAGGGGCTGGATGTCGTCGTGCGGCCCGACCGCGAGATTCGCGTGATCGTCGTTTCCGATGACAACCATTCGATTCTCGAGCGCAACCTGATGCTCGAATTCCGGCTGGTCGTGGATTGAGTTAACTCAGCTCTTCGTCGGGAGCGTGGAAAGTCGCAAACGAAAACGGGGCCGCATCGCGACCCGTCATTTCCGTTCTTCACTGGCCTTATGCGGTGGCGTTGGCCGCCGGCATCGGCTTGATGACGCTCATCAGCGCTCCATAGGGCAGCAGCAGCACGATGCCACATAGGATCTTCACCAGAAGATCGCCGAGCGCCCAGGAAATCCAGCGCGGCGCCCCTGCTGCAAGCACGCCGAGCAGGGGAGCGGCTTCGAGCGCAAAGCTGTCGTTCGGTCCGAAGAACACGAAGAGCGGTGCGAAGGCGAAGGAGAAGAACATCGCGGTGTCCAAAGCCGAGCCGATGAGGGAGCCGGCGAGCGGCGCTTGCCACCAGGTCTGCCGACGCAGCCGGTTGAACACGGAAATGTCGAGGAGCTGACCGAACAGGAACGCCGAGCCGGAGGCGATCGCGATGCGCGGCGTCGCGAGGTAGATCGAGAAAGTGACGCCGGCGACAAAACCGGCGACGACCACGCGCCGCGCGATCCGCGGTCCGAAATGGCGGTTGGTGAGATCTGTGACGAGGAAGGCGAAGGGATAGCTGAAAGCGCCCCAGGTCCACAGATCGCCGAGGTTCATGCCGGCAATGGAGCCCGGAAGCGGGTACTGGACGAGGAAATTCGACGCCACGACCACGAGGGTCATAACTGCGACATAGACAAAGAAGGTGCGGTTGATCAGCATTTTTTTATCCTGGGTGATGCCACCAGTTGGAGAAACCGGGACCGGGCGCTTGCCCGGGCGACTGAATAGGTCTCGACACGAGAAAAAGGCTTGCCGGACGAAGTCCGCAAGCCTTCAAGTCTTGTCGGAAGAGCTGGCGCCGATCAGGCTGCTTCAGCGGTCTTCTTGACGATCTGGCGGCGCAGCAGGCGAGCGCGCATGCTCAGCTCGTTCTCGTTAGCCTTCAGCAGGAAAGCGTCGAGACCGCCGCGGTGTTCGACCGAGCGGAGAGCGGCTGCGGAAACGCGCAGACGGAAGCGCTGGCCGAGAGCATCGGAAATCAGCGTGACGTTGCACAGGTTCGGGAGGAACTTGCGCTTGGTCTTGTTGTTGGCGTGGCTGACATTGTGGCCCGACTGGACGCCCTTGCCGGTCAATTCGCAACTACGGGACATGGTACACCTATTCTCTTATCGCCGCCGGACAATGCGGTAGCGGGCCCAGAGCCCAGGCCGCGTTCCTGTTGGCCATTATTGGAAAGTCGCGGTTCTATAGTCACAGAAGGCCTGCCAGTCAAGCCAAACACTGCGCATTCTCGAAAAACCGCAACGCGATCGCTGCCGCCGCTACAATAATCTCTGCCGATACCCATTCCAAGCCGTTATTCACTGCGCTATTTCTCTCAAAACGCCGTGCAACGAAAAGGTGCCGCTCGTTCTGCTTGCGGCGGCCGGTTTTTGAGCAATTGGCGCAAAAAAAGCCGCAAACCGCTTGCATCCCAGAGGATTGCAACGGGCAAGGAACGACAGGGCTTTCGGGCATGAAAAGGCGCAATGGCTTCCGGGCATCAGCATTGCTGACTGCCATGATGTTTTCCACAGCATCCTTGGCTGCGGATATCGAGCATCAAACGGATTACAGTATTGCGCTTGCCGGCCTGCCTTTGGCTCGCGCCACTTTCCACACCCAACTTGTAAAGAATCGCTACACGATTTCCGGCACGCTGAATTCCGCAGGACTCGTCGACATCATCAGTCGCACGTCCGGGCAGACACGCGTTTCCGGGGTGATCGCGAATGATCATCTGCGCGCCTCGCAATATTCGATGTCCTATCGCAGTGGCAGAAAGTCACGCGCAATCAGCGTGACCTTCCGCAACGGCAATGTCGTGCGCGCGAGCATGACCCCGAAACGCAACCCGCTGCCGAAGAACTGGGTGCCGGTCACGAGCCGTGACATGCGCAACGTGCTGGACCCGCTCTCCGGGCTGATTATTCCGGGGAAGAGCAGGGTCTGCCCCAACACGCTGCCGATCTTCGATGGCGAATCGCGGCTCGACATCAAGCTCTCGCCCAAGGGGACCCGAAGCTTCAAGACCAGAGGATTCGAGGGCGAAGTCATTGTCTGCGGTGTCCGCTTCGTCCCGAAAGCGGGGTATAGGAAGGGGCGCGAGGATGTCGAATATCTGCGCCGGCTGGAGACGATGGAGGTCTGGTTTGCAAGGGCCGAGGCCGTCGATGTCTATGCCCCGGTCTATGTCCGTATTCCGACGAAGCTTGGCCCCGTGACGGTTTCCGCGACGCGGTTCGGCGATTGATCGATCCCGAAATTCTCTTTCGTCCGTCGCGAACGGACGCTAACTATGCATGGCATGGTTGATTTGACACGGCTTTCACGCATGTGGGCCGGGCGTGGGGGCAGGAATGAAGTTCAAGGCAACGCTGATCGGTTTTTCTGCGATCCTGATGTGGTCGCTGCTGGCGCTCTTTACCGCCGCTTCGGGCAAAATGCCGCCGTTCCAGCTGTCGGCGATCTGCTTCCTCATCGGTAGCCTGCCGGGCATCGCCGTGCTTGCCCTGAAGCCGGAGCGATTCAAGCTGCTGAAGCAGCCGGCCAAGGTCTGGATCACCGGAATTGCCGGGCTTTTCGGCTATCACTTTCTCTATTTCACCGCGCTTCGAAACGCCCCGGCCGTCGAGGCGGGCCTGATCGCCTATCTCTGGCCGCTGCTGATCGTGGTCGGCTCGGCGCTGCTGCCGGGCGAAAAGCTTCGCTGGTATCACATCGCCGGCGCGCTCGCGGGACTTGGCGGCACGATCCTGATCATCGCACGTAACGGCATCGCCTTCGACGAAGCCTATACGCTCGGCTACGGCGCGGCATTCCTCTGCGCCTTCACCTGGTCGGGCTATTCGCTGCTGACGCGCCGCTTCGACGCGGTTTCGACCGATGTCGTCACCGGTTTCTGCCTTGCGACGTCCATCCTTTCCTTCCTCTGCCACCTCGGTCTCGAATCGACGATCTGGCCGCAGACGGCTTTCGAATGGCTGGCGGTCGCCGGACTCGGCCTGTTGCCGGTCGGCGCGGCTTTCTATGCCTGGGACTTCGGCGTGAAGAATGGAGACATCCAGCTTCTCGGCGTGGCCAGCTATGTCGCACCGGTCTTCTCGACGCTCATCCTGATCCTGTTCGGCTTTGCAGACCCTTCCTGGCGTATTGCCGCCGCCTGCCTGCTCGTGACCGGCGGTGCCGTGCTGGCGGCGAAGGATATGATCTTTCGCAAGAGGAGCGCCGCACCGCAGCCGGCGGAGTAGGGGGTCAGCTCTCTGGCGGCTGCCAGCCGGGTGCCGCCATCTCGAATGCGGAAAAGTCGAAGCCGGGCGCCACGGTGCAGCCGACGAGCGTCCAGTCTCCGAGTGAGGCGGCCGACTGCCACCAATTGGCGGGAACGACGTGCTGCGGCCTTTCGTCCTCAAGCAGGTCCGGACCAAGCCGGAAACGCGAGGCCGACTTGCCCGGCTCGGCGATGCTGAGTTCGAGAGGGGCGCCCGCGTAGTAGTGCCAGATCTCGGCCGCGTCGCGGACGCGATGCCAGTGCGAACGCTCGCCCCTTTCGAGCAGATAGTAGATCGCCGTCGAATGGCTGCGTGGCGCGCCATCATCGCGGAAGGTTTCCACATACCAGCCGCCCTCCGGATGTCTCGCTAATCCAAGCGCGTCGACGATTGCGGCCGGCGTAAGACCCCGTGGGACGTCCATCAGAAATTATCCTTGCGCTTGCGGATCTCTGCAAACACCTCCGCGTCGCTCGCTCTCTCCAGGCCGAGATGCTTGCGGATCTTCTGGTCGCCTGCGCGAAGGAACGGGTTGGTCCGCTTTTCGAGGCCGATCGTCGTTGGCGCGGTGTACCCGCCGTCCGACCGCGTCTCCTCGATTTCGGCGGCACGCGCCTTGAGCGCTGCGTTTTCGGGATCGATCGTCACGGCGAAATGCGCATTGCTGAGCGTGTACTCGTGGCCGAAATAAACGGACGTGTCGTCCGGGAGCGCCATCAGCCGGTTGAGTGATTGCCACATGGTCTCGGCCGTTCCCTCGAAGAGCCGCCCGCAGCCGAGCGCAAACAGCGTATCCGCTGCAAACAGCAACTTATCCTTGGGGAAATGGAAGCAGATGTGGCCGGCTGTATGTCCCGGCGTTTCGATGACCTCGACCGGATGCCCGGCAAAATCGAAGTGGTCCCCTTGGCCAACGCTCCTGTCGATGCCGGGGATCTTTGATGCCTCGCCTTTCGGGCCGATGATCGTGACGCCGAAGCGTTCTTTCAGGCTGACATTCGCCGCCACGTGGTCGCCGTGGTGGTGGGTCGTCAGGATATGCGTGAGGCGCCAGCCCCGCCGCTCCAGCGTGTCGAGAATCGGTCGTTCTTCTGGAGCATCGATCGATGCCGTTGCGCCGCTCTCCGGATCATGGAGAAGCACACCAAAATTATCGGTACGGCAGAGGAAGAGGTCGAGTTCGAGCGCGGCCATGATGAGGTCCTCCGATCGGGCGTGACGTGGCATGCGGGCGAAACTGCGTCCCCCCGCTCCAGCCGAATGTAGCGAGGCTCGCCTTGAAGTCTACCGTTCCAAAGCTAACATGTTGGCCATGCACACGGATATCGTCGACCTTCGTCAATTTTATCATTCCGAGCTGGGCCGGATGGCGGAGCATTCCGTCAGCATGGCGCTCTCCTCGGTCTGGGCACGCTTGCCTGAGGAGCGGCTGGTCGGCCTCGGCTATGCCGTGCCCTACCTTGAGCGGTTCCGCGCCGATACGGAGCGGACCTTCGCCTTCATGCCGGCCGGGCAGGGGGCGGTGAACTGGCCTGTCGCGGAGTTGTCCTCGACGGCGCTGGTCTTCGACGAGGAACTGCCATTGCCTGACGCTTCGATCGACCGCGTCCTGATGGTTCATTCCCTGGAGTTCGCCGAAAGCCCGCGCGAAACGATGAAGGAGATCTGGCGCGTTCTCGCGCCCGGTGGCCGGCTGGTCATCGTCGTGCCGAATCGCCGCGGCGTCTGGGCGCGGATGGAGCACACACCTTTCGGCTCGGGGCGGCCCTATTCGCGCGGACAGTTGACGGCGCTTTTGCGCGAGACGAATTTCACGCCCGGCGCGACCTCCGAGGCACTGTTCTTTCCGCCGTCGAAGCGCAAGATCGTTCTGCGCCTGCGACACAGCCTGGAGCGCTTTGGCCGTTCCTTTTGGCCGGTGTTTTCGGGAGTGATCATCGTAGAGGCGCAAAAGCGGCTCTATCAGGGGCTTCCGGTGGCCGTCCGCGCCTCGCGTCGCGTCTTCGTTCCGGTGCTGGCACCCCATGGGGTGCCAAGCACGCGCAGTCGATCGTAAGTCGGGGCGCTTACCACGTCGCACTCGACAAATTTCCTCGGCCCCGGTATTGGCTTTGCCACATTTCTCCCGTGAAAGCCGATCCGATGAACCTTGTTTCAAAGAGCCCGCAGCCGCGTCCCGGAATTCTGGACATTGCCGCCTATGTGCCAGGTAAGGAACATGCGCCGGGTGTTGCCAAGGTCCACAAGCTTTCGTCTAACGAGACGCCGCTCGGCGCCAGCCCGCGCGCGATCGAGGCGTTCCAGAAGGCGGCTTTCAATCTCGAACGTTATCCGGATGGCCAGGCGCAGGCTCTCAAGGACGCGATCGCTGCGGTTCACGGCCTCAACCCGGCCAATATCGTTTGCGGCAACGGCTCCGACGAGCTGCTCGGGCTGCTCTGCCACACCTATCTCGGCCCAGGCGACGAGGGGATCGTTACCGAGCACGGCTTCCTCGTCTATAAGATCCAGATCATGGCGGCGGGCGCCACAGCGGTTACGGTCAAGGAAAAAGACGCACGTGTCGATGTCGACGCGATCCTTGCGGCGGTGACAGAGCGGACGAAGATCGTCTTCATCGCCAATCCGGCCAACCCGACAGGCACCTATATCCCGGTGGACGAGGTCCGCCGGCTGCACGCGAGCCTTCCCGCCGGCGTGTTGCTGGTGCTCGACGCCGCCTATGCGGAATATGTCCGGCGCAACGACTATGAGGCGGGCCTTGAACTGGTGTCGGCCAATCGCAATGTCGTGATGACGCGGACGTTCTCGAAGATCTACGGGCTCGCCGGGCTTCGCATCGGCTGGATGTTTGCCCCGCGCGAGATCGTGGACGCCGTGGACCGTGTGCGCGGCCCGTTCAATCTCAATGCGCCGGCGATTGCGGCGGGCGCGGCAGCGATCCGCGACCAGGCCTTCGTTGCCGCGGCCGTCGATCACAATCTTACATGGCTCGCGAAGGTCACAGCGGCCTTGCAGGAAATCGGCCTGCGGGTGACGCCTTCGGTCACCAACTTCGTGCTGATCCACTTTCCGGAAAACGGCGGGAGGACGGCCGAGGAGGCGGATGCATTCCTGACGGCTCGCGGCTTCATCCTGCGCGCCGTGCGCGCTTACGGCTTTCCCAATGCGCTCCGCATGACCATTGGTTCCGAGGAAGCGAACGAAGGCGTCATCGCCGCACTGACTGAATTCATGGGACAAGAATGATGGCTCAACAGTTCGAAACGATCGCCCTCGTCGGCATTGGCCTGATCGGATCGTCGATCGCCCGGGAAATCCGCGAAAAGCAGCTTGCCGGCACGCTCGTCGTTTCGACGCGGAGTGCGGCGACGCTCACCCGGGCTGAACAGCTCGGCCTCGGCGACCGCTACACGCTTTCGGCAGCCGAGGCGGTCAAGGGTGCCGACCTCGTCGTCGTTTCGGTGCCGGTCGGCGCTTCCGGTGCCGTCGCCGCGGAAATCGCCGCGCATTTGAAGCCCGGCGCGATCGTTACCGATGTCGGTTCCACAAAGGGCTCGGTCATCGCGCAGATGGCGCCGCATCTGCCCGACACGGTTCATTTTATCCCCGGCCACCCGATCGCGGGCACCGAGCATTCCGGCCCCGACGCCGGGTTCGTCGGACTTTTCCGCGGACGCTGGTGCATCCTGACGCCGCCCACCGGCGCCGACGAAGAGGCCGTCGCGAAGCTCAGGCTTTTCTGGGAGACGATGGGCTCGATGGTCGACGAGATGGATCCGGAGCATCACGACAAAGTGCTGGCGATCGTCTCGCACGTTCCACACATCATCGCCTACAACATCGTCGGCACGGCAGATGACCTGGAAGCGGTCACCGAGTCTGAGGTCATCAAATATTCGGCGTCCGGCTTTCGCGACTTCACGCGCCTCGCAGCCTCGGACCCGACGATGTGGCGTGACGTCTGCCTGCACAACAAGGACGCGATCCTCGAAATGCTGGCCCGCTTTTCCGAGGACCTAGCCTACCTGCAGCGAGCGATCCGCTGGGGCGACGGCGACAAGCTGTTCGACCTCTTCACCCGCACGCGGGCAATCCGTCGCTCGATCATTCAGGCGGGCCAGGACACGGCGATGCCGGACTTCGGCCGGCATGCAATGGATCCCAAATAATCGGTACTGCGCTTACAGCGCCGCACGTCTTGTCAGACGCGCAAAGGACGCTGTAACACTTTGAATTGCTGCATGTTTTTATCCTTAGATCGGCTACGATCTAAGGAAACATGCAGTAGGCGCTTCAGAGTGGCGGCAATACGCCGACCGGAATGAAGGCCAGGAAGGCGGTACCGTCGCGGACGTTGAGCTTCACCGTTGCCTCATTCTTGCCGCCGGCAAACGCTTTCAGCATGTTGGCGATGTTGTCGATCAGGTCCGTTTCGTCCGGAATCACCTTCACGAGGCTCGCCCGCCAGGCATCGATATTCATCATCGTCAGCGAGAATTCGCCGGAAATCAGGCCCTGATCATCTACCGAAAAGGGGCCCGAAAGCTTCGCGCTCATTCCGTCGCCGGCGTCAAGCGTCAAGTGACGCAGTTCGCCGCTGCTGCCGCGAAGCATGTGCTCTGAAAGGGCACCTGCTTGCATCCATCCGGCCTTGCCGACGACAGTGACATCCGCTGCGACATCGACCGGGGAGGCGAGGCTCGGCCCTTGCTCCGGGCGCAGGTCGAGCTTCTCCACGCTCAGGGCGGCGTCGAGGTCTTCGCCGTTCTGGCGCAGGTGCATCTCGCCGTGGCTTGCGCCGAAACCCAGGCTGTCGCCCGTGAGCGGCCAACGCGCCGTTCCCGTGAGATTGTCATAGGCGATCGACGTGCGGTCGAGGCCCGACATCGTCGCCTTGAGGCTCGCGTGCAGCAGCGTCCAATCGGCCGAGAGCGTCAGGCCAGGTGACATCCGGACCTCGGCGGGACCGTCGAGTTCGACGACGGCATGCCCCGGCTGATAGACTTGGGCGGCCGTTCTCAAGGCGCCGAAGGATGCGGAAGCGCCGCGAACATTGTCGTCGAGCCGCAGTTCGTCGCAGAAGAGGCCGATGCGGAACGGAAAGCCGCGCACGTCCATCTCCGTGCACTCACCGCCAAGACCATTTTCCCGCTTTTCCGAGAGGTAGGTTGTCAGTCGCTTTTCGATCTGGTCTGCAGCGAAGAACCAGCCGGCCGAATAAATGCCGGCGGCGAGCACGACGCCCACTGTCAGCCAGAGGAATTTCTTGCCGGCTGGTGATCCGTTGGCGACATCGGTGACGGTCATTCTAATCGCGTACTCCAATTACTGCTGTGGCTGGAACCGCTTCGGATCATTGTGATCGAAGGTGGAGATGAAGAAACGGCTTTTTCTCATTCCGTTCCGGGTGGCGGTTGCCGATCCTGCAAACTATTTTCCATTCCTGTATACGGTTGCCGCCCTCTCTTCCGTGTGCCGACGACGTTTCGGCTTGATCGATCGCGACAGCGTTGGCGAATGATGCGACGTGTGGCAGGCGGCTAAGATTGAATGGCAGTGGATATGGACGAATTTTGGGTCTTTGGCTACGGGTCGTTGATGTGGAACCCGGGTTTCCGTTTTGAGGAGAAGTCGACGGCGCGCGCCTTCGGCTACAGGCGCTCCCTCTGCGTGCATTCATGGGTGCATCGCGGCACGCAGCAGCGGCCCGGTCTTGTGCTCGGCCTCGACTATGGCGGCTCCTGCATCGGCACGGCATTTCGCGTGCCCGGAGGAGAAAAGGCCGATGTGGTCGACTATCTGCGCGAGCGCGAACTTGTAACGCAAGTCTACAGGGAGCGGACCATGCCGGTTCAGCTTGCCGACGGGCGCCGTGTGCCGGCGCTTGCCTATGTGGTCGACCGCGGTCACGCCCAATACGCCGGGGCACTCAGCGCGGCGGAAGCGGCGGAAACGGTCGCGACCGCCTCCGGCAAGTCCGGGCAGAACAGCGAATACGTGCTCAATACGCTCGCCCATCTCAGGGAAATGGGGATTCGCGACCAGTGGCTGGAGGATGTCGTTGCAAGATTGACCGCGACGACAGCGCCGCGCGTCCTTCCAGACGCGCAAAGGACGCTGTAGCACTTTGACGTGCTGCGTGTTTGTCCTTAGATCCGCGCCGACCTAGGGAAGCATGCAGTGGCGCGGCTATGGCTCAGGAAGCCTGACCGAGTTCGCGCAGCCGCTGCTTTGCCGTCTCCGGCAAGGGCAGATGCGGGTTGGCCTTGACGGTCTCGACCAGCAGTTCGTCGCTTGCGGCCTCGGTTACCTCGACCAGCTTTTTGAGAAACGCATCTGGATCCATCCCGGCCTCGACCGGCGGGAGGATGCGCACCTTGAAATGACCGGGGAAGCGCAGGAATTTGCGTCGCGGCCAGAAGAGGCCTGGATGCATGGCAACGGGCACGACCGGAACTTTCAGATCGCGGTAGAGGCGGGCGATGCCATATTTGTACTCGGGCGGTGCACCCGGAGGACGGCGCGTGCCTTCCGGATAGATGATCAATTGCCGCCCGGTCGCCATCTCGTTCTTGGTGCGCTCCATAACGTCGGTCATCGCCTTGCCGCGCGCCGCGCGGTTTACCGGCACCATGCGCTGCTTGATGATGTACCAGCCGAACAGCGGTATCCAGGTGAGTTCGCGCTTGAGGATGTAGAACGGATCGTCGAGCCATGGCAGGAGCGCATAGGCATCCCAGAAGGACTGGTGCTTGGGCGCGAAAATGTAAGACCCCTCCGGAATATTCTCCAAACCTTCGATTTCGAATGTCGTGCCGACAATCTTCTCCAGGAGCCAGTGGTTGCTGCGCACCCAATTCTTCGGCACGAACCAGGCCTTCTTGCGGGGTACAATAAAATAGATCGGCGTCAACACGATCATCTGCACGACCAGATTGGCATAGAAAACCATATTGAAAAGGATCGAACGCAGGATGATCATCAGGTGGCTCTCGATGAGGGCTGGGCGGCATTGGCGGCCGGGGCCGGCCGCTCTCCGCTGCCTACACGAATATGTCGCCAAGGAAAACCGCTGCGACGTCCACGCAGGCTTTTACCAGCGCAAAAGTCGCGGTCGACTCTGCTTCGTGCCGTTTGGCTATCTACTCTTCCGCCGGAGTCACCCGAGAGGAAATAGCCTCCCTCAGGCCGTTCGTCGGCCGCGCGCCCATCATGTCGAGCAGGGAGGCGACGGAATATTTGCCATATTCAAGCAGAATGGCCTTCAGGACCAGAGGGTTGCGCAGCCAGTTGGTCGTCTTCAGATCGGAATTGACGACCGGATAGGCGATGAATTCCGTGTCCGGCTTGGCGCGCCGCAACTCCAGAAGGCTGCGCGGCATGTGATAATTGTTGGTGACGACGAGCACGCTCCGATAGCTGCGGTCGCGGATCCACTGCGCAGCCTCCGTGGCGTTGCCGATCGTGTCGATCGCTTCATGCCCGATGTCGACGCAGCATTTGAAGAGATCGGCCGAGCTCTGCGTGTTTCGGCGTATCTGGCTTCCCGTCGTGGTCGGGTGGACGCCGGAAATCAACAGACGCTTGCCTGCTCCGGATTTCAGAAGATCCACCGCCTGATCGATCCGCTGGAAACCACCCGTCAGGACGACGATTGCATCGGCCTTTGGACGTGTGGGTGGCTGCAGCGATGCGACCGTATCGGCAAATTGCAGGAAACCGGCGACGAAAACGGCGAGAAAGATGAGGAGCACAAAAAACGTCCGTCGCAGAAGTTTGCGCACCAGGCTGCGGGACCGACGGCGGCGCGCGGCCCTCTCTCGCCATCTGCCCCTCTCGGCCATTCCGCTCTCGCGCAGTTCTTGCCCCATCATGATTCTCTTCAAATACAGCGCCGCGCGTCCAATCGGACGCGCAAAGGTCGCTGTAGCACTTTGAATTGCTGCATGATTTTGTCCTTAAATCGATCCCGATTTAAGGAATCATGCAGTAGCCGCAGATTGCGGCAAGGAATAGATGGCGTGAGCGCGGTTCATGGCTGTCAGCTTTGATAGGTGTCCGTCCGGCCGGGATCCGACCGGATGAGATCTATTTCGTAGATCGTCCGCATGACTGTAAGGCGAGCCGTCAGAGTCGTCAGCAGGGCGATGACGATTATGATCGCGAAAATGCCGAGATAGCCGGTGTAGCCGATGGCAAATCGGCCAAACAGCGCCGTTGCCTGGTCCGATTCTGGGGTGGCGAGCGTCTGCGATTGCCAGAAACTGGCCATGGCGAAGGAAAGCGCGGCCAGCAAGCCGCCCGCACCGGCGCCTTTCAGGCTGATTCGGAGGAAGTGCTTCTGGAACTCGGAGGCCACGAAACTCGCCTCCGCACCGACAAAATGCAGCACTTCGACGATGTGACGGTTGCCGGACAACGCGCCGCGGGTTGCGAAGACGACGGTCAGAACCATGGCCGAGAAAACCAGCGCGAGGACGCCGCTGCCAATCATCGCGGTGGTATTGGCCATTGCCACCAGACGGTCGACCCAGGTGCGATGATCGTCGAGAAAAGCCTGCGGGATGGTTTCCGTCAGCGCCTCGCGCATGGCGGCGAAATCGGGCGGGTTGTTCTCGTCGATCGTAACGACGATCAGTCGCGGCACAGGCAGTTCGTCGAGATCGAGCCCCTCGCCGAGCCACGGCTCGAGCAGCCGGGCCGTGGCGGCCCGGTCGACAATCTTCCCGCCGGTCGTGCCGCTGAAGGTCAGCGCCAGGTCGCGCGCATCGGCGAGCGCCTTTTCCATGTCGAGTTTGTCGTCGGGCTTGATCTGGATGGTGATTTCCCGGGAGATCTGGGACTGCCAGCTTTGCGCCGTCGCCCGTACCATGCTGACCCCGCCGAGCGTCAGGCAGGCGAGGAAGGACATGATCGCGATGACGCACATCAGTGCATGGCCGGAAACGTTGGCCGAAGGCACGATCGGACCGGTCGGGCGCACGCGCATCTCGGCGCGGCGCTGCTGCTGTTCGGGTTCGCGGCGGGGGACGCTGTTCTCATTCATAGATGTCGAGCCGTCCCTGTGACAGGATCATGCGCCGGGCTTCGACCTGGTCCATCAAAGACAGGTCGTGGGTCGCTATCACCACCGCCGTTCCAAGGCGATTGAGCTCCAGGAAGAGGTTCAGCAGCCGGCGCGCCATCGGCGGGTCGACGTTACCCGTCGGCTCGTCGGCGAGCAGGATCTCCGGCCGGTCGATCAGAGCTCGGGCGATCGCTGCACGTTGTTTTTCGCCACCCGAGAGCACAGGCGGCAGCACGTTGATGCGCTCGCCGAGCCCGACCCATTTGAGAAGTTCGAGCACATCCGCGCGGTAGCTTGCCTCCTCCTTGCCGCGCACTCTCAGCGGCAGGGCGACGTTTTCGTAGGTCGTCAGATGGTCAAGCAGGCGGAAGTCCTGGAAGACAATTCCGACGCGCCGGCGCAGCATCGGGAATTCGTCCCTCGGGATGGAGGAGATGTTACGGTCGAACATGCGGATCAACCCGCGCGTCGGCTGCAGCGACAAAAAGAGCAGCCGCAGCAAGGTCGTCTTGCCGGCGCCCGACGGTCCGGTGAGAAACTGAAACGACCGGCGTGGGATGTCGAATGTCAGGTCCCGGAGGATTTCCGGTCCCATGCCATAGCGCAATCCGACGTTCTCAAAGTGAATCAATGGGCCAGCCCAGTTTCTCGTCACGACCTTCGACATCCGCCGCCAAGCCGATCGTCCGCGCAGAGGGCAGCAGGTCCGCCTGGGTACAATCGATGTGCGGCACGGTGGTTAAGCGGCGGTTAACTTTCCATGAAAAGGCGTCGCTTTCACGGCTTCTTTCCGAAACATTAACCATTTCCGTTTACGTGTCGTCAGGATTTGATGCAATGCCCTGTTTCTTGCACAGGCTGGTTACAGGCATTGCCCGCAAGCTCCGCTCAAGGCTGCCGCCGGTCGCGCTGCCGATCCGCGTGCACGATGCTCCGGGAGGAGCGAGGGAGCGATCCCGAGGGGAACCCATGCAGGCATTTCGCTCAAGAACCACCGCACGCGTCGATCTGCTTCCCCCGGAACGGGAGGCGCGTCCAAGTGGCGCCCCGGCCAGAAACCTCGACTATGTCGACGCCGAATTCGAGACCATCGCCACCATCGTGCGGCCAAGCCCCTATCCGGTTTTCAACGACAACGGGCGAGTCGTTCGCCGCAGGCGCGGAAAGCCGTCTGGGCAATTTCTGACGGTCGTCGAGGCGAGGTTGCGCCGCATGCCGCCCCGCCGTTTCGCCGGGCTGGTCAGCGGGCTGGGCCTTGGGGTGTTTCTTCTGATCGCGGGACTTTTCAGCGGAGGCCAGGCGGACACCCAATCTCTGTCGATCGAAGGCGTCACGACTTCCTTCGACTATGCCGGCGGCATGCAGGTGCTTTCGGTCTACGGAAGCATCGACAACCGCTCCGGCATCGAGCAGCGTCTGCCGCTTGTCGTGGTCGACGTCAGAAGCAACGGACGCAAGGTGACAGCAACGCGTTTGATGCCCGATGGCGCGTCGATTGCACCCGGCGAGAGCCGTCATTTCGCTGCCCGCCTTCCTTACGCGGGCGGAAAAATGCCTGACGTGACGGTTTCTTTCGCCGAAAACAGTGTTTCTCGGCTCTGATTGTGCTAAGCGGCGCTTGAAAGGAAGGCGCTCCTTGTCTTCCGCAATGAAGTGCTGGAGAGCCCCGCATGCCCGTCGTCCGCGGCAAGAACATCGAAGTCCTTTACAGCGCCGAGACGATCGCTGCCCGCAATCACGAAATGGCCGATGCGATCGTTCGCGGCCCGCACAAGGATCTGCTGGTCATTTCGATATTGAAAGGCTCGTTCGTCTTCGCGGCCGATCTCATCCGCGCCATGCATGACGCCGGTCTCGCACCGGAGGTCGAATTCATCACGCTGTCGAGCTACGGTACGGGAACAGAATCCAAGGGCGTGAAGATCACCAAGGACATCGACAGCGACGTGCACGATCGCGATGTCTTGCTGATCGATGACATTCTCGAATCCGGCCGGACATTGCGTTTCGCCAAGGACCTGCTTCTGGAGCGCGGCGCGCGCAATGTTACGATCGCCGTTCTCTTGGACAAGCGGGTGAAGCGGCGGGTCGATCTGGAGGCTGATTATGTCGGCTTCGAGTGCCCGGACCATTTCGTCGTCGGCTACGGCATGGACGTCGCCTACGCCTTCCGCGAACTGCCATTCGTCGGCGTCGTCACGGGCGACGCTGAGTGATACCTACAGCGCCGGGCGTCTAGTTAGACGCGCATAGGTCGCTGCGAGCCCTTTGAATGCTGCATGATCTGTCCTTGGGCCGGACTGTCCAAGCAATGATGCGCCGCCTTTTCTGAAAATCGACGCTGCGGCGTTTACCGAAAGCAAACGAAAAGCTGGTTGTTTGGATGGGCGTCACGGCTTCGGCCATGCCGAAACGTGGCGTCGGCATATGCTCGAAATCGGCAGCGGTTTCAGCAGGCATGATGCTCGAGTTCAACGAGATGAGCGTCCTTTGCCACTTCAAGGGACGCATGGCGCTCTATGGGAGCGAACACGGGAGGCCATGATGGCGAGAATCCTGATTACCGAGGATGAGGATGCCCTGCGCTCATTTGTGGCGCGCGCATTGCGACTCGATGGACATGAAACTGTCGAGGCGGGAGATGGAGCCGACGGGCTCGCCTGCCTGCAAAGCCAGGCCTTTGATCTGCTCTTATCCGACATCCGCATGCCGGTGATGGATGGCATCGAATTGGCGCATCAGGCCTCTGCCGCGTTTCCCGCGCTCAAGATCCTGCTGATGACCGGCTATGCGGAACAGCGCGAACGCGCGGACGATCTCTCGGGCAAGGTTGTCGATGTGATTTCCAAGCCGTTTTCGCTGCCCGATATTCGCAAGGCGGTCGCCTTGGCGCTCGTCGCCTGACAGCCATTTCCGATTTCCGGCCTTCGCCGCTTGCCGGCGACGGCCGGTTATGTGCGTGCTTCTACACGCACACCGTACAGCGCTGCGCGTCCAATCGGACGCGCAAGGGTCGCTCTAGAGCCCTTCAGGGTTAAATGGAACAGTTCTGTTGGCTCAAACGGAGTCGGATGGTCGACCGGCCGGCGCGCGGCGTAGCCAAAGCATACGGCCAAGCCGGCCGGTCGATCAGGCGGCCCGTTTCAGCCAACCCGGAGGGCCGGGCATCTTTCCGCCAGGCTCAGAGGCGATCGGCTTGGACGTACATCCGGGTACGCCCCTCGCCGATCGCCTCTGCCCTGACGAAAACCTGCTCCGGCAGAACTGCTTCCATTTAACCCTGAAGGGCTCTAGCACTTTGATTTGCTGTACGGAATCATGTGGCGGTCAACGCATATCGAGCAGGCGTTCAAGATATTGCCGCTCGGCTTCCGGAGACAGGCTGTCACCGAGCTTGCGGCGGATCGCGTCGAGGATTTCGCGGGCGCGCTGGGTGTCGATTTCGTCCGGAACCTTAACCTGGTCGCCGAAGTCGGGACCGACGTTCTGCTGACGACGGCCGAGCGGGTCGCGTCCATTCTGGCCGTATTGCGGAACGCCCTGTCCGGGACCCTGCTGCCCTTGGGCCTGCATCTGGTTCATCATGTCCTGTGCGCCTTCGCGCAAGGCCTGCAACGCCCGGCCCTGACTGCCGACAGCCTGTTCGCCCTGGCCTTCGCCAAGAGCGTCGGCCGCTCCCTTCATCTCGCGCTGTGCTTCGCCGAAGCCCTTGCCGGGCTTGACGCCAAGCTGCTCGAGGCCCTTCTGCAGCTCGCCGAGCTGCTTGCCAAGCCCTTCCTGCTGCTGCCTCAGTTGCTTCAAGGCTTCCTTCAACTGTTCGGCGGTCATGTCGTCGAGCGGGTTGGGCTGGCCGTTGGGATCGTTTCGCTGCCCGGGATCCTGCGGCATGTCCTGGCCGAAAAGTTCGTTGTCTTCGCCCTGTAGCGGATCGCCACGTTGCATGCGGTCGCGCAGCGCCTGGTCAAGCTTGAAGGTCTCGTCCATCAACTGTTGCTGCTGCTGCATCAACTGGCCGAGCTTGTCCATCTGCTGGCGCATGGCGTTGTTCTGCTCGCCCATTTGCGGCATGCGCCCGGCCTGCAGGTTGTTCATCATTCTCTGCAGTTCGGAGAGGAGTTGGCGCGCCTGATCGCGTGAGCCGGATCGGGCCAGGTTTTCGATCTGGTCCATCATCTTTTGCAGGTCCTGCTGGCGCAGCACGTTGTTCTGGTCGGGGTTGACCGCCATGCGCGGATTTTTCGCGGCTTGCCGTGCAAGTTCCTGCATGTATTCCTGCATCGCCTGGCGCAATTCCTGCATCAGCTTGGCGATTTCCTCGTCGGGCGCGTCGCGGTCCAGTGCATCGGAAAGCTTCTGCTGGGCGTCGCGCAGCCGCCGCTCGGCGAGCGACAGATCTCCGTCCTCGATGCCGAGAGCAATCTCCCAGAGATGATCAGCTGCGTCCCTGAGCATGTCGTCGTTGCGCGCGAGCGCCATGCGCGTGCGCGCCGACTGGATCAGCAGGAAATGCGTAAGATTGGGGATCGTCTGCTCCGCGTAGAGCGTCAGTGCGTCGTTGAGATCGATCGCGCGTGGCAGGTCGTTGACGTTAAGCGCGAAGACCTGTCGTTGCTCGGCAACGGCGGCGGCGAGCGGTTCGAAGAACTGCCGGGCCGGGAGGATCATGTCCTGCGGCACACTTCGGCCTTCCTGGCCGGCGGCATCGCGGGCGACCAGGGTGATGCGCACACGCTTTCCGGCGAGCGGATGCTCGCTGAGGTTCCGGCTCGTGGTCCCTTTGGCCTCACGGGCATTGCGGCGCGGCAGGTCGAGGCGATACTCGGGCGGAGGGTAGAGCGACCGGGCGCCGGCAGGCGGCTCGTCCAACGGCTTGATCTCAGCCCAGGCCTGCGAGATGCCGTAGTCGTCATGCGCGAGGAAGCTCATTTCGAGCGACGCATTCGCGGTCGGGCGCGGGGCGCCATCGAAAGCGATGTCCGGGACGCTGTCCGGCGTGATCTTGAAGTTCCAGCTTTGCCCGCCGACCGAAAGCGTTCCGTCCTTTGTTATTTTGTAGAGATGGTTGCGGACGCCGTTTCGCGGCGCCTGCACGGTTTCCTGCGGCTCCGTCTTTGGCTCCGATTTCGCTTTGTCCGCGGAAGCCGGAATGACGATCGGTCCCGTTCCGCCGGACTCGACGTAGCTCACGCGCGCCTCCGGTCCGGCACCGGTTATCCTGACCGTCAAATCACTGAACTGCGGCACGGTGATGAGGGCCTTTTCCTGAGCCAGGGCCTGCTCCTGAGCGGAGGCCGTGTCCTGCCGGCCGGTCAGGAAGATCGGCGCGCGGCCGGTATAGGCCGGCGGCGTCACCCAGGCGTCGATGCGGATGTCCGCCGCGACGACCTGTTGCTGGGGTAGCCGGAAAGCGTCCGTTACCAGCCCCGCGCGGTTCGAATAGGAGTAGGCAAATGCAAGGCAGGCGAGCAGCACGGGGACCGCCCTGAGTGCCCAGGGGTCATGCCGCGCGATGTCGGGGCGCGGAAGGCCGGTGTCCAGTGCACGGACCATTCGGGCCATGCGCGCCTGGTGCTCCCGCCACAGCGCCGCCCCGAATGCTCCCTCCGTTGCCGGCGTGTCGTCCTGGACGCGGATCGCCTGATGGGGCAGGTCGTTGCGCTCTTCGAGCATCCGGTCGGCATCGGTGTGTTCCGGCCAGCGGACCCGGGTCAGCGGCAGGAGCGAGAAGAACAAGCCTGCGAAGAAGACGAGAAGGATTGCGGCGTGCAGCCACAACGGCGCGACGCGGAAGAAGCCAAGCCAGCCTGCGGAGAGGAACAGAAGAACGATTGACGCAGGCGTCAGCGCGCGGGGCAGAACCTGCTCCGCCAAAAGGACCAAGCGGGCGAAAAACCTCTTGGTTGCCAGCATCCTGGCAAAGGGCTTCGTTTGTGGCGTGTCGTCCCGCCGGAATTGCGTCATCCGCCCAAGTTCCCTTTCGGTCGCTCATGGTCGCTCTTCTGCATGTATGCTTAAATCCTAGCCGATCAAGGATAAAACATGCAGCAATTCAAAGTGCTACAGCGTCCGTGCGTGTCTGAAAAGACGCACGGCGCGTAGTAATCCTTGCACCGCAGGATAACACCGTTTGTGGCGAAGACGAGGGCGACAACAAATCGTGATCGCCGCGCGGCCATGCGGTCTCTCAGCCAGAAACCGAACGAGAGCGGCTCAGTCAAGCCAGTCCGGCACCGAGTCGAGGCCGATCAGACTGTCATAGTCCTTACGCGGACGCACGACGTGGAAGCGGTCGCCCTTGACGAGCACTTCCGGCACGAGCAGGCGGCTGTTGTAGGTACCCGACTGCACGGCGCCGTAAGCACCGGCCGAGCCGATTGCGAAGAGATCGCCCGGTTTCGGCATCGCCATCTCGCGATCGAGCGCCAAGTAGTCGCCAGTTTCGCAAACAGGGCCAACCACGTCGGCCTTGATGCGCGGCGCATTGGCAGCGGAAATCCTCACCGGCCGGATTTCGTGATAGGCCTCGTAGAGCGTCGGGCGGATCAGGTCGTTCATCGCGCTGTCAACGATGACGAAGGTCTTGTCGCCGCCATCTTTTACGTAGACCACTTCGGTGACGAGAATACCGGCGTTGCCGACGATCAGCCGGCCGGGTTCGGTGACGATGCGGCAATCAAGGCCCTTAAGCTGGTTCTTGACGATGTCGGCATAGGCATCGGGCAATGGCGGCGGATTGTTGTCTTCCTTGTAGGGAATGCCGAGACCTCCGCCGATATCGACGTGGTCGATCACATGGCCATCGGACCTGAGGGTATCGACGAGCTCACGCAGCAGCTTGAAGGCATCATCGAACGGCTGCAACTCCGTGATCTGGCTGCCGATATGCATGTCGATGCCGGTGACCTTGATGCCGGGCAGGGTGGCCGCATGGGCATAAACGCTACGCGCCCGCTCCCAGGAAATACCGAACTTGTTCTCCTTCTTGCCGGTCGAAATCTTCGCATGCGTGCGGGCATCGACGTCCGGATTGATGCGGAAGGAAACATGCGCCTGCTTGCCGGCCCTTAGTGCCCTCTGGTTCAGGACCTCGAGCTCCGGTTCGGACTCGACATTGAAGCAATAGATCCCCGCCTCGATGGCGAAATCCATCTCGTGCGCGGTCTTGCCGACGCCGGAAAACATGATCCGGTTCGCCGGCACGCCGGCGGCAAGCGCGCGACGGAGTTCGCCCTCGGAAACCACATCGACCCCCGCGCCAAGCCGAGCCAGCGTCTTCAGCACGGCCTGGTTCGAATTGGCCTTCATGGCGTAGCAGACCATGGCGTCAACGTCGGCGAAGGCTTGCGCGAAGACCCGGTAGTGGCGTTCCAGCGTTGCGGTGGAATAGCAATAGAAGGGTGTTCCAACGGCTCTTGCGATGTCCGTCACGGGGACGTCTTCGGCGTAGAGAATTCCGTCACGGTATTGGAAATGGTTCACGGGGTTCGCTCGGTTCAGAGGAGGGGATCAAGCAGGAAGGGCCGGTCCTCTACCGTATCCTTCTCTTCGACGGTTCCCGCCGGCGCCTTCGTGTTGAGCGTCGTGGCGCCCGGTCGGTCGAGATCGCCCTTACGCCCACAACCGATGAGAACCAGCCCGGGGATAGCGAGCACAAGCGCAAGCCGGGCTGCCTTCGTCAATGTCATCGTCATTTTCCTTTGCCGGAACGGGAGCCGAGTGAGTTGGAGCGGGCGGGTTTCCCGTCCCGCTCTGGTGCGATGTCTTATCGATTTTTCAGGGCCTTGTGCACCCTTTTTCTGCGCTGTCTAGTTGCGGGCCCGCCACCAGGCGATCTGCTTACGCACCTCGGCAGGCGCCGTGCCGCCGAAGCTGGTGCGGCTTGCGACCGAGGCCTCGACGGTGAGCACGTCGAAGACCTTCCCGGTGATCGCCGGGTTGATCGACTGCAGGTCGGCGAGCGAGAGATCGGCGAGATCGCAACCCTTCTGTTCGGCAAGCGCAACGGCGCGGCCGGTCACATGATGGGCGTCACGGAAGGGCAGGCCCGCTTCTCTGACCAGCCAGTCGGCAAGGTCGGTTGCGGTCGAATAGCCGGAGCCCGCGGCAGCCTTCATCCGATCGGCACGCACGGTCATGTCGCGCACCATGCCGGTCATCGCTGCGATTGCCAGTTCGAGGCTCTCGGCGGCGTCGAAGACTTGCTCCTTGTCCTCCTGCATGTCCTTCGAATAGGCGAGCGGCAAGCCCTTCATCACGGTCAGCAGTGCGATCAGCGAGCCGTTGATGCGGCCCGTCTTGGCGCGGACGAGCTCGGCGGCGTCGGGGTTCTTCTTCTGCGGCATGATCGACGACCCGGTCGAAAACGCGTCCGACAGGCGGATGAAGCCGAATTGCGGCGTCGACCAGATGACGATCTCTTCGGCGAGGCGCGACAGGTGGGTCGCCGCGATCGAGGCGATCGAAAGGAACTCCAGTGCGAAGTCGCGGTCGGAGACGGTGTCGATGGAATTGCGGGTCGGCTCGCGGAAGCCAAGCGCCTTTGCCGTCATGTGCCGGTCGATGGGGAAGCCCGTGCCGGCCAGAGCTGCAGCGCCGATCGGGCTTTCGTCCATGTGCTCGATCGCGTGGCGGACGCGCGAGCGGTCGCGGCCGAACATTTCGACATAGGCCATGCAATGGTGACCGAAGGTGACCGGCTGCGCCGTCTGCAGATGGGTGAACCCGGGCATCACGGTATCGGCATGTTCTTCGGCGCGATCCAGGAAGGCGGCGATCAGCGCTGTCAGGGCCTTTTCCGTTTTCTGCAGCTCTTCCTTCACCCACAGACGAAAGTCGAGCGCGACCTGGTCGTTGCGCGAGCGCGCCGTGTGCAGTCGGCCGGCAGCGGGCCCGATCAGGGTTGCCAGCCGCGCTTCGACATTCATGTGAATGTCTTCCAGGCGCCGTGAGAATTCGAACGCACCGCTTTCGATCTCTGACAGGATCGTGTTAAGCCCGTGAACGATCTTGTCTTTGTCTTCGGCAGAAATGATGCCTTGATGCGCCAGCATGGTCGCATGCGCTATTGAGCCGCGGATGTCCTGGGCATAGAGCTTCTTGTCGAAGCCGATCGAGGCGTTTATCTCCTCCATGATCGCATCCGGGCCAGAGGCGAAGCGCCCGCCCCACATCTGGTTGGAGGATTTCGTCTCGGAACTGCCGTCAGCCATGAGGATGCCCGCCTTGGAGAATGAAATGCCAGACCAGAAGAAAACTCCCCTGGCCATCCGGTTGTTCGCGCTCGCCGCCCTTTTCGGCGTGATCGTCGGCGCGGCTGCGGTATACGTGAAGGAGACGGGGTCTGGCAATGCCACAGGATCCGGCGACAGTGCAGCGACGCAGACGGCGGAAGGCGGGAGCTGTCCACAAACCAAGGAAAAGGTTGCCTCGCTGACCCCGTTCATGAAGGGCCAGGTCGCCGCCATGACGCCGGCGGCCGACCCGCGTCCGATCAGTGGTCTCGATTTTAACGGCCCCGATGGAAAACCGCTGACACTAGCCGCCTTCGCCGGCAAGACGATCCTCGTCAATCTTTGGGCGACCTGGTGCGTGCCCTGCCGGGAAGAGATGCCGGCGTTGAATGAGCTGCAGAAAGCGCTCGGTGGCGACCGCTTCGCGGTCGTCGCGATCAACATCGACACCGGCGCCGACGAAAAGCCCAAGGCCTTCCTCGATGAGATCGGAGTTCACGAGCTCGGCTACTACCGTGATGCGTCTATGGGCGTGTTCAATACGCTCAAGAAGGAGGGCCTCGCCTTCGGCCTTCCTGCTACGCTCCTCCTCGACGAGAAGGGCTGCCTGATCGGATCGATGAACGGTCCCGCCGCGTGGGACAGCGAAGATGCGAAGGGGCTCATTAAGGCAGCGCTGGGCACCGTGGCCGGCAGCTGACCGTCAGCGCGTCGGAATGGGCACGTCGCCGCGATAGTCGTAGAAGCCGCGGCCGGACTTGCGGCCGAGCCAGCCGGCCTCGACATATTTGACCAGCAGCGGACAGGGGCGGTACTTCGAGTCGGCCAAGCCGTCATGCAGCACCTGCATAATCGAAAGGCAGGTGTCGAGACCGATGAAGTCGGCCAGTTGCAGCGGCCCCATCGGATGGTTGGCGCCGAGTTTCATCGCCGTATCGATGGCATCCACGCTGCCAACGCCCTCGTAGAGGGTGTAGATCGCCTCGTTGATCATCGGCAGCAGGATGCGGTTGACGATGAAGGCGGGGAAATCCTCGGCGACGGTTACGGTCTTGTCGAGGCGGGCGACGAATTCCTTCGCTGCCTTGAACGTCTCTTCATCGGTCGCAATGCCGCGTACGAGTTCCACCAGCTTCATCACCGGAACCGGGTTCATGAAGTGGATGCCCATGAAGTGCTCCGGCCGGTCGGTCGCGGAAGCGAGCCGCGTGATCGACAGCGAAGAGGTGTTGGTTGCAAGAAGCGCTTCCGGCTTCATGATCGGGCAAACCTGGCCGTAAATCTTGCGTTTGACGGTTTCGTCTTCCGTCACCGCCTCAATGACGAGGTCGGCCTGAGAGAGATCGTTGATGTCGGCGGAACCCTTGATCAGGGAAAGCGCCTTCTTGCGGTCCTCGTCGGTCATCTTGCCGGAGGAAACCTGACGGGCGAGATTGCCGTTGATGGTCGCAAGCCCGGCCTCGATGCGGTCCGCAGCAAGGTCGTAGAGCTGCACCTTGTATCCGGCGGCTGCCGAAACATGGGCAATGCCGCAGCCCATCTGACCAGCGCCAACAATTCCGACCGTCTTGATCATTGAAGCTTACATCCATCCTCAAGAGATTTTCGGCAGCTTCGCAGCCGCAGAAACGAAAGTACCGGACCGTTCGGGCCGGCCCGGTACGATTGTTAATGCCAAGCCCGCGCTTTTTCCAGCCTTTTTCATGCCGGAGGCAAACGCGTTTTACGCGTGGTTACAGCGCCTTTTCAAGTTCCGGCAGGACGTCGAAGAGGTCGGCGACGAGGCCGTAGTCGGCGACCTGGAAGATCGGCGCCTCCTCGTCCTTGTTGATCGCGACGATCACCTTGGAATCCTTCATGCCGGCGAGGTGCTGGATGGCGCCGGAGATGCCGCAGGCGATGTAGAGGTCGGGGGCGACCACCTTGCCGGTCTGGCCGACCTGCCAGTCGTTCGGGGCATAACCGGCATCGACGGCGGCACGCGATGCACCGACGGCGGCACCGAGCTTGTCGGCGACCGGCAGGATCACTTCCTTGAACTTCTCCGACGAGCCGAGCGCCCGGCCGCCAGAGATGATGATCCTCGCCGAGGTCAGTTCCGGCCGGTCCGACGACGACAGCGCATCGGCAACATGGCTCGAAACGCCGGGATTGGCGGCGGCCGAGACCGTCTCGATCGCGGCCGAGCCGCCATCCTGAGCCGCGGCAAAGGCGGCGGTGCGCACGGTGATCACCCGCTTGGCTTCGCTCGTCTGCACCGTCTGGATGGCGTTGCCGGCATAGATCGGCCGCCGATAGGTGTCGGCCGCAACCACCTCGATGATTTCCGAGACCTGGGCGACGTCGAGCAGGGCGGCAACCCGCGGCATGACGTTCTTGCCGACCGAGGTGGCGGCGGCGATGAGCGTGTCGTAGCCGCCGGCAAGCGAGACGATCGTGGCGGCCAGCGGCTCGGCGAGATTGTGGGCGAGCGAGGCGTCGTCGGCGACGAGCACCTTGGCGACACCGGCAAGCTTCGCCGCCTGTTCGGCGACGGCCTTGGCGCCCGAACCGGCGACGAGAATGTGGACGTCACCGCCGATCTTGGTAGCCGCCGTCAGCGCTTTGGCCGTCTGGTCGGAAAGGTTGGTATTGTCGTGGTCAGCCAGAAGCAGAATGGCCATTATGAGATCTCCCTTTCCTAACCTTTACAGAACGCCGGCTTCGCTCTTGAGCTTCTCGACGAGCTCGGCGACCGACTTGACCTTGATGCCGGCCTTGCGGCCCGACGGCTCTTCCGTCTTCAACACCTTCAGCCGCGGGCTCGTGTCGACGCTGAAATCGGCCGGCGTGTGTCTGTCGAGCGGCTTCTTCTTCGCCTTCATGATGTTCGGCAGCGAGGCATAACGCGGCTCGTTCAGCCTGAGATCGGTGGTCACCACCGCCGGCAGCTTCAGTTCCACCGTCTGCAGACCGCCGTCGACTTCGCGGGTGACATTGACCTTGCCGTCACCGATCTCGACCTTGGAGGCAAAGGTGCCCTGGGCCCAGCCCAAGAGCGCCGAGAGCATCTGGCCGGTCTGGTTGGAATCGTCGTCGATCGCCTGCTTGCCGACGATGATCAGCCCCGGCTGTTCGGCCTCGGCCACGCCCTTGACGATCTTGGCAACGGCAAGCGGCTCGACCTGGTCTTCGGTCTCGACCAGGATCGCCCGGTCGGCACCCATGGCGAGCGCGGTCCGGAGCGTCTCCTCGGCCTTGGCCGGACCGATCGACACCACTACCACTTCACTCGCCTTGCCGGCTTCCTTCAAGCGGAGCGCCTCTTCGACCGAGATCTCGTCGAACGGGTTCATCGACATCTTGACATTGGCAAGCTCGACGCCGGTGCCATCCGCCTTCACCCGGATCTTGACGTTAAAGTCGACGACCCGCTTCACCGTTACTAGGATTTTCATGGATTCATTCCCTCCAAGAGCTTTCGCAGGAAAATGCCCCTAAACAGAGCTGCCTGATTGTCGGTTGGCGACATCGATACGCGTTTTTTCTCCAATTACAATCGCCGTTCGCGAAGCTAAATCGATATAACCTCGAGATTTCGAATGACGTTTACGTACACGTCAGAAGGGCGCTTGGCAAGCCGCCGGCACGGAACGCCAAAGGGCACGGACCTTACCACCCGCGAAACGATCAACATATTGAAATTGCGACTCATATCTGCACGCACATTGTGCGGCCCCGTCGGCGCTCAGGTCGGACGCCCCCATGGAGTAGGCGGTTTGCGGGCGCTCGCGGCGCTGGCGTCGACGTCAGCCGGGCGCTCCTCACGATGCGCGACGGCGCGCGGACTGACGATCGTGCGATCGAAAAGCGGAACGCCGCGACGTCGCAAAACAACCACGAGCAGAAGCCCCGCAACAATGCCGCCGACATGAGCACTCCAGGAGACACCGCTGCCGGAGTCGACCACCAGCATGTAGAATTGCTGGCCGATCCAGAACGCCAGCGGGATTGCCGCGGGCAGCGGCAACGGAATGCGGAAGAGGACGAGAACCCACACTCGCACCTTCGGATGCAGCAGGAAATAGGCGGCGACGACACCAGAGATGGCGCCCGAGGCGCCGATCAGCGGCGCTTCCGAGGCAGGATCGAGCAGACCGTGCGCAAGCGCGCCCGCGGCCGCGCACAGCAAGTAGAAGACGAGGAAGCGAAAATGCCCGAGCGCGTCCTCGACATTGTCGCCGAAAACCCAGAGAAACAGCATGTTCATCGCAAGGTGCGAGAAGTCGCCGTGCAGGAACGAATAGGTGACGAACGTGAATTGATCGGGCACGATGACGAACGACGGGTCGAGGTCGGCATACTCGAAGATCACGGCCGGGATGTAGCCGAGCCCGAGCACGGCCGCGTTTGCGAATTCTTCCGTGGCGATTGGGCCGGTAACCAGCCAGACCGCGACGTTCGTAGCGATCAGTGCGATCGTCACGTACTGCATGCTGATGTGCTTCAGCGCGTTGCTGTCGTGAAGCGGTATGAACATGCGGCCCCCGAGCGTGATTCTTGACGAACGTTACCTGTTCTTGCCCGGAACCCAAAGCACGTCGGAACGTCCCTTGTCATTTGCCCAGCGAGCGGCCACGAAAAGGAAGTCTGAGAGGCGATTGATATAGGCGATCGCGTCGCGGCTGACGATCTCACCGGCTGCAAGTGCAACGATCTGGCGTTCGGCGCGTCGCGCGACGGTGCGGGCAACGTGCAGGGCCGCAGAAGCCGGGCTGCCGGCCGGCAGAACGAAGGACCGCAAGGGTTCGAGATCGGCGTTGAGGCGGTCGATCTCGCCCTCGATCCTTGCAACCTGAGCGGCTGCGATCCTCAGCGGTTCATGGTCCAGCGTCTCGCCGGTATCCGGTGTTGCAAGGTCCGCTCCAAGGTCGAAGAGGTCGTTCTGGATGCGCATCAGCATCGCGTCCAGATCGGGCGTGCCGTCTGTATGCAGGCGCGCAAGGCCGACCAGGGCGTTCGCCTCGTCGACCGTGCCGTAGGCCTCGACGCGCAGGTCGCATTTCGCGCGACGTGGCCCGGAAACAAGTCCGGTCGTGCCGTCGTCGCCTGTTCTCGTATAGATCTTGTTGAGCCGTACCATGGTGCCGTCGCCCTTTCTCAGCTCGGCCGTCCGCCGCCGGTGATCCAAAGCGTCAGCATGATCAGCGCGATGGCGATCGCCTGCAGCACGATGCGCGCCTGCATCAGCTTGTTCGACGTATTGCCGCTGCCGCCCGTGGCCATGTTGAAAAGACCGCGGATCAGGACGATGACGACCAGACCCATGACGAGCAGGGTCAGGCCGGTGAAGAAAGTGGACATGATGCATATCCCTCCAATTTCTGTCAGCCGAGGCGGCCGATGATGCGATAGAATAGGGTGGCCGGCAGGAGCTTCTTCAGCAGTGCACCCTGCTTGGCGGGTCTTGTTACTATATAGTGCGGTCGCGGCCGGCGCGATGTCAGCGCATGTTTTAAAACGGCGTAGACGGCGTCCGGCCCGAGCTTGCCCGGTGCTGGCTTGCTTTCGCCGCGCAGACGTCGCATCTGCCGCTCATACTCCGCGCGGTGGACGGAATTCTTGAGATCGATGAAGCGCTCGATATAGGGGATGGCATTGGCCGTGAATTTCGACGCGATCGGCCCCGGCTCGATCAGGCTGACGTAGACGCCGCTGCCGGCAAGCTCCATTCTCAACGTCAGCGACAGTCCCTCGATGGCGAATTTCGACGCATTGTACGCACCGCGCCAGCGATAGGGGACAATGCCGAGTATAGACGAGCATTGGACGATGCGGCCGTGGCCGCGGGCGCGCATCGCCGGTATCACGCGGCGTGTCAGCTCATGCCAGCCGACGACGTTGGTTTCGAGCTGCAGCCTGAGCGCCTCGGCCGGCAGGTCCTCGACCGCACCCGCCTGACCATAGGCACCGTTGTTGAACAGGGCGTCGATGCGCCCGCCCGAACGGGCCATCACCGCCTCCGCCAGCGCGACGATCGTTTCCGGCCTGGTGTAGTCCATGATGAAGGTCTCGATGCCTTCGGCCTCCAGTTCCGTCTGATCTTCAGGCCGGCGAACGGTCGCGAAGACGCGCCAGCCGTCCGCCTTCAGCGCGCGGGCGCAATAGGCGCCGATGCCGGAAGAGCAGCCTGTGACGATGATGGTGGGGCGATCGGACATCCGGTCGATTCCTGTAGAAATCCACCCCCCGTTTCCCATATTCATCCGTGGGATACAATTGAATTGCGTGTGTTACACGGGCGTCTGTCGGTGCGCGTGGATACTGCAAGCTCGGAGATGGAATGCCAGCCCTCGTTCGCATCATCTGGAAGGTCGTGTTTGATGCGCTCTGGCATTTCAGCGAGGACGACGGCTGGGCGATGGCGAGCCATGTGGCGCTGTCCTCGCTGATGGCCGTCTTTCCATTCCTGATCTTCGGCACCGCCCTCGGCAGCTTCCTCGGCGCCGACCAGTTTGCCGAGACCGCCGTCCATCTGATTTTCGATGCCTGGCCGGAATCGATCGCCAAACCGGTGGCCGATGAGGTCGTGCGGGTGCTGACGATTCCGCGCGGCGGCTTGCTCACCGTCTCGGTGCTCGCCGCCGCCTATTTCGCCTCCAACGGCGTCGAAGCGCTCAGGATTGCGCTAAACCGCGCCTACCGGGTGGCGGAAAGCCGCCCCTGGTACATTACGCGGCTTGCGAGTCTTGGCTTCGTGATCGCAGGCGTGCTGATCCTTGCCGTTATCAGCCTTCTGCTCGTTGCGGTGCCGCTTGCGGTGCGCAATGCCGACCAATGGCTGCCCTGGCTCGACACCGTCCTCGCAACGGTCGAAGATTGGGGGCTGACGCTGGCCCTGGTGATGCTCACCGGCGGGCTGCTGGTATCACATCTCTGGCTTCCGGACGGTCATCGCAAAGTGGTCGATGTCCTTCCCGGAATCGTCCTCACTCTGGTGTTCTGGTCGATCGGAGCCTACGCTTTTGCCTACTACCTCAGAGCCTTCTCCAGCTATGTGGCCACCTATGCCGGTCTCGCCTCGGTCGTGATCGTTCTGGTGTTTCTGTACATGGTCGGCGCAATCTTCATCATCGGCGCCGAGATCAATGCCGCCATTCTGAAATACCGCGTCAAACGCCTCGTCATGCGCAATTTCCTGGGCCAGCGAGAGAATGGCGATCGCACCGGCGAGAATGGCTCATAGATCACGATGATGTTCGGTCGAATCGACCCAACATCATCGTGATCTATTTTAATAAGTTAGAGCGGGATGCGGGCGGAAAACCGCGCACACTTTTCCTCACCCCGCTCATAACACCATCTCACGAATATCCGCAGGCGTCTTTCCGGCAGCGCGGAAAGCCGCAATCCCGGTGTCCTTGTTGCTCTTCGACAGCTTCTTGCCATCCGGCCCGAGGATAAGGCGGTGATGGTGGTAGACCGGTTCAGGCAGATCGAGAAGCCGCTGGAGCAAGCGATGGACCGAAGTCGCATGGTAGAGGTCGCGTCCGCGCACGACATGGGTGACACCCTGCAGCGCATCGTCGATGACGACCGAGAGGTGGTAGCTCGATGGCGCGTCCGAACGCGAAAGGATCACATCGCCCCAGCTTGTGGGATCGGCCGGAATCTGGCCCGTTTCTCCGGCAGGGCCCGCGCCGGTCTCCTGCCACGTCAAAGGACCGGGAACGAGATCGATCGCTTTTTCGACGTCGAGGCGCCAGGCAAAGGGCCGATCGCCGGCGATGAGAGCGGCTTGCTCGCCAAGCGATAGTTTGCGCTCGCGACCCGGATAAATCGGCGTTCCGTCCGGATCGCGCGGCCAGACGGACCCTTCTGCCTCCGCCGTGGCCACCGCCGCCCTGATCTCCCCGCGCGTCATTATGGATGGATAGACGATGCCCATTGCCTGCAAGCGCTGAAGCATCGCGGCATAAAGGTCGAAGTGTTCGGACTGGCGGCGCACCGGGTGCTCCCAACTGAGACCCAGCCAGCCGAGATCGTCGAAAATCGCCTGTTCCAGCTCCGGGCGGCAACGCGCGCGGTCGATATCCTCGATACGCAGCAGAAAGCGTCCGTTGGTGGCGGCCGCCATGTCATGATTGAGGATGGCGGACAGGGCATGCCCGAGGTGCAGCAGGCCGTTCGGGCTCGGTGCGAAACGAAAAACGGGTTGCTCTGGCAAAATGGACATCGTTCCCTTTGGCATGGAAGCGGTATAGAGGTCATCCGCTTTCTACAGTGCCATGCGTCTTTTCAGACGCACAAAGAACGCTATAGCACTTTGATTTGCTGCATGTTTTTGTCCCTAAATCGGTTACGATTTAACGAAACATGCAGTGGAGGGCGCATGCGGATCATCCGGACGCACGAGGATATCGAGGCCGGGCTTGCCGGTCTGGTGATGCTCGATGCCCGTCTCGAGCACGTGATCGCCAAGGCGGGGCCGGTTCCACTCAGGCGAACGGATCCCGGGTATCGCGGTCTCGCCAACATCATCGTTTCGCAGATGGTCTCAAAGGCGAGCGCCGCCGCGATCTGGCGGCGCATGGAGGCCGCCCTCGGCGAGATCAGGCCGGACGCAGTCCTTTCGCTCGACGACGAAGATTGCCGGCAATTCGGTCTCTCCCGCGCCAAGGCCGACACGTTGCGGCGTGTCGCGGCTGCCGCAGCGGCGGGCGAGATCGATCTCGATGCCATCTGCAACGCCGAGGCCACCGTGGCGATCCACGAATTGACGGCAATCAAGGGGATCGGTCGCTGGACGGCGGAAGTCTACCTGCTTTTCTGCGCCGGCCATCCGGACGTCTTTCCGTCCGGCGACGTTGCGCTCCAGAACGCCATCGGCCATGCGCTCGCGTTCGATCTGCGCCCGACAGCACGCGAAATTGATTCGCTCGCGACCTCCTGGTCACCGTGGCGCAGCGTCGCCGCGCGGCTGTTCTGGGCCTATTATGCACAGGAATTGCGACGTGACGCGCTGCCGGTGACGCCTTGAAGAAAAAAGCGAATCCTTCACGCCGTTTTTCTTTGTGGCTTCACAATCCTGTTGCAACACGACTAATATAGAAGGTGCAGATGCCGAATCGATCAGGAGAATACGCTTGACGATTGCAGTCTCACCGCAGGCCCTGCCGGCGCTCGTCTTGAACGCCGACTACCGGCCGCTGAGCTACTACCCCTTGTCGCTCTGGTCCTGGCAGGACGCGATCAAGGCCGTCTTCCTTGACCGCGTCATAATCCTCGCCGAATACGAACATTCAGTCTCGTCGCCAAGCTTTTCGATGCGGCTGCCGAGCGTCGTTTGTCTCAAGAGTTATGTGCAGCCGTCGCGCCATCCGGCCTTCACCCGGTTCAACGTCTTCCTCCGCGACAAGTTTGAGTGTCAGTATTGCGGATCGCCTGACGACCTGACCTTCGACCATGTGGTGCCGCGCGCCCATGGCGGCCAGACGACCTGGGAAAATGTCGTCGCGGCCTGTTCGCCCTGCAATCTGCGCAAGGGCAGCAAGCTGCCGAAGCAGGCCAACATGTTCCCGCATCAGAGGCCGTACCAGCCGACGGTGCAGGACCTGCACAACAACGGCCGGCTCTTCCCGCCGAACCATCTGCACGAAAGCTGGATGGACTATCTCTACTGGGATGTCGAACTGCAGCCGTAACCGTCAGGCCTACAGCGCCGCGCGTCTTATCAGATCAGACGCGCAAACACGCTGTAGCACTTTGAATCGCTGCATGTTTTTTGGAAACATGCAGTAGGCGTCATCAAGCCTTGGCGGCAGCGCGCAACGCGATTGCGGCCAGGATAAGGCTCGCGATCACGTTCCAGCCGGCGAAGGAGAGGCCGAGCACGCGCAGCGCCGCGTCCGTGCAGGAGGGGGCGTGTTTCGCATCGAGATCGCCGAGCAGGTCCCCGACATCGGACGAGATCCCCTGAGCAGCCGTCGCGCAGGTCGACGGTCCCTCCCAGAAATGCCATTCGACGCCCGAGTGATATATGCCCATGCCGACGCCGACGAGCATCAGGATGCCGACGAGCAGAAGCAGCGTTCGCGTGATCCATGCCGGTAACTTGAGAGCGCTCGAAACGACCGCAAGGATGCCGAGCGGAATGCCATAGTAATAGGGATTGCGCTGCAACAGGCAAAGCGCACAGGGGATATAGCCGCCGATGTGCTCGAAGCCGAGCGCGCCGCCGACCGCTGCCGCCATGCCGAGCGTGACGAGAACGGCGCCAACGAGATGCTGGCGTTGGGCGGCGGAAGCTGCGGTCATGGATACCTCGCAGTCGAGCGACAGGGTGGACGGCCTCGGCGGCCGGCCATGCAATTACGACGCTTTCTTAGGAAGGATCAGCGGCGCTGTAAATTGCCCGCAAGCCACACCGTTTGCACGCTTTTGTGATCGCCGGGCGGCGAAATGCATTTTCGCGGTTGACCGGCGCGAAATCGATCGTGTAAATCGCAAACCGCTGACATCACAGCCTGAGCCCCATTGGCGGAATTGGTAGACGCGCTCGACTCAAAATCGAGTTCCGAAAGGAGTGCTGGTTCGACCCCGGCATGGGGCACCACCATACAAATACCGCAGAACACCCGACATCTTCTCGCGGCCGCACCTCCATTGAACAGGCGGGTGCGAAAATGTTAGCTGCATGACGGAAAAAATCTGTTGCGGCCGCCCATGCTCCCGAAGATCGAAACCTACGACGAACTTTACCGCGATTTCCGCTGGCGGATTCCGGAGAAGTTCAACATCGGTGTCGCAGTCAGCGATGCCTGGGCGGAGCGGGAGCCGGAGCGTGTCTGCCTTCAGCATTTCAGGCCTGATGGCGCGCATCTGTCTCTGAGCTATGGCGCGTTCGCGGCGCGCTCGTCCGCCTTTGCGGCCGGATTGGCGGACCATGGCGTCAAGCGCGGTGATCGCGTCGCGATCTTCCTGCCGCAGGGTTTCGAGGCGGCAATCGCGCATGCTGCGATCTATAAACTCGGCGCGATTGCCTTGCCGCTCGCTTTGCTGTTCGGCGTCGATGCGCTTGAATATCGCCTGCTGGATGCTGCTGCGACTGCGATCGTCACCAACCGGTTCGGGTACGAGCGGCTTGAGGGGATCCGGGAGAAGTTGCCGGACCTCGGTCTCGTCGTGTTGGCGGAAGATGAGGACGAACCAGGCACGCTTCGTTTCGACCGGCTCGCGAACAGCGGGAGGCGTTTTGCTGCCGCCGATACGACGCCGGATGATCCGGCGCTGATGATCTACACCTCGGGAACGACCGGGCCTCCGAAGGGGGCGCTGCACGGGCATCGCGTCCTGCTTGGCCATCTACCGGGCTTCCAGTTCCATCATCATTTCCTGCCGCAACCGGGCGACCGGATGTGGACCCCGGCCGACTGGGCCTGGGCCGGGGGGCTTCTGAACGCGCTGCTGCCGTCGCTGCTGCTGGGCGTGCCGGTGGTTTCGTCGCCGGCGCAGAAATTCGACCCGCACATGGCCTTCCGGATCATGGAAGAGATGGACGTGCGCAATGCCTTCATTCCGCCGACGGCGCTTCGGCTCCTGAAGGCCGTCGACCGGCCGCGTGACCGTTACACCCTCAAGCTGCGGACGATCGGTTCCGCCGGCGAGGCGCTCGGGCGGGAGACCTTCGAATGGGCAAAGGCAGCGCTCGGGATCGAGGTCAGCGAGTTCTATGGCCAGACTGAATGCAATATCGTCATTTCTTCGGCCGCGGACCTCGGTGTCTTGAAGCCCGGCTCCATGGGCAAGGCGGCGCCTGGTCACCGTGTGGCGATCATTGACGGCGAGGGGAGGGTTCTGCCCGCGGGCACGGTCGGGCAGGTGGCTGTCCAGCGCCCGGACCCGGTGATGTTCCTCGGCTATTGGCGCAATGAGCGGGCGACGGAAACGAAGTTCATCGGCGATTGGATGACGACCGGGGATCAGGGCGTGATGGACGCGGAGGGTTACTTCACCTTCTTCGGGCGCGACGACGATGTTATCACCTCGTCGGGTTACCGCATCGGACCCGGCGAGATCGAGGATTGCCTGGCTGGTCATCCGGACGTTCAACTGGCAGCGGTTGTCGGCAAGCCCGATCCGCTCCGCACGGAGATCGTCAAGGCCTATGTGGTGCTGAAGCCCGGCGCCTCCGCCGATGAAGAGACCACCGCCGGAATCCGCGACTGGGTGAAGACCAGGCTCTCCATGCACGAATACCCGCGCGAGATCGATTTCGTCGACAGCCTGCCGTTGACGACCTCAGGGAAAGTAATCCGCCGGCTCTTGCGCGACCGGGCGGCTGCCGAAGCGCTTCGGGAGTAGCGGCGGCGACGTCAGCGGCCGGCAAGCGCCCGTATCTTCTCGCGCAGCAGCCGTGCCATGTTACGGGTATTGCGATAGAGGTGGAGCTGCGCCGCGACCTGGCGAACGTCGCGGTCACGGTTCTGCTGCAGGCCGATGACGAGCGTTCCCATCTCCTCGCGTTCCTGCCAGAAGCGGGCGATCATCGGGTGGTCCGGCACCGCGCAGGAATCGGAGCGAGTTATGTTGGCATCGTCAAGGTGCCATTCCGTTAGCTCGGCGAGGAGCAACTTGCCGGGAGAATATATGGCATATCGCTCGTCATAGGCGGTCTTCCACGTATAGGCATCGCCGGCCATGAGCAGAACGACCATGGCGGCGATCGCCTTGCCGTCGAGATCGAGCGTGTGGATGCGGACGCTATCCGTCTCGGCGAGATTGGTGATCGCCTCGCGGGCAAAGGCGGCGCGGAAGCGATCCGTGATCATGGCGCTGCGTTCGCGCCCCTTCCAACCGGAAGCCTCAAGCGCCAGGAATTCCTCCATGCGCAACCGGATCTCCTCCGGCTGGCGCGCGACGTTGTAAATCAGCCGCCCATGTTTTTCGAGGTTCTTCCACTGACGGCGCAGTTCCTTGAAATGTCCTCGTTTGATTGCCTTGCGCAGATAGGTCGGACCGTCGAGCAGGCTTTCGAGCATCGGCCGTTCAAAGGTGTCGGTGACGGTGAGCGGCAGGTTTTCGCTGATCGCGACGGCGCGTGCGAGCTGTGCGAACCGACCCTTGAGCCTCACATCCGGCAGCACGAGCACCGGCGGCAGACCGGAGGAGGGGGCGGCCAGCGCTTCGTAGAGATTGCTGATCGTTTCGGCCGCACCTTCTGCATCGAGCAGCGGCACGCCCAGCGGGCCGAACGGATTGGACCAGGCGCGAATGATGGACGCACCGATTGCGAAGCCCGGCTTCTCGATCGAAAACGGCATGAGGAAGCGCATTCGGCTGCGGCGCTCGTCATTGTCCCGGATCACGGCGAGCCGGATGACACGGTCCTCGAGGCGCGGCATGGCCGGAGCGAGGAAGCGGCCAGCAAAGAATACGTTCGGTTCTATCGCGCGGTTGGAGAGGTAATCCAGCTCTCGCTGCAACTCGTAGCCAGCCCTTGCGGAATAGATCGAAAGGTGGCGACCGGGCCGCCCGACGCTGACGGTCTGCTCGGGTTGCGACGCGTCGAAGCCGGGTTGTGCCAATCCGCCGAGCAGGCGGCTCGCCCTGCCGTTTGTGTCTCCGGGAAAGGGTGTATTGCCGATCATGGACGGACCGCCTCGTTCTTGTCGTTGCCGCTTCCTGCGCCCGCGAAAGCGAGGAGAGGGATGGCGAAAGTGCGTCTTGCCGCGAGGTGCAGAATTGCCGCCTCGAAGACCATCGCGCCGGCTGCGGCGAAAGCCGCGCCCGTCAGGCCTAAGGCCGGGATGAGGACAACGTTCAGCGCAATGTTGACGGCGAGCGCGGTCGCGTAAAGGATCGCACAGAGCTTCTGCCGGCCCGCCATGGTGAGCAGGGTTTCGACGGGGCCGACGAAGGCCTTGGCCAGAATCCCGGCAAACAGGATCGCCATCAACGGCGCGCCGGCGGTGAAGGCGGGGCCGAACAGCGACAGCAGGAAACGACCGGCGATTAGCACCGTGCCGCCCATCGCGAGCGAGGGCCAGAAGGACCAGTGTGCGCTTTCGGTTGCGATTTCGGCGAGCCGGCGGCTTTCACCGGAAGCCATCGCCTCGGAGAAACGCGGCCCCGCCGCCGCCTTCACGGCGAACATGACGAAATGAACGAGAGCCATGGTCTTGGCGGCCGCAAAGTAGATCGCGACGTCGTCTGGCGGCAGGTAGAGCCCGACGATCACGACATCGGAATTGGTCAGCAGGAAACCGAAGCCTTCGACGAGAAATATCGGCACGGAGAGGCGCAGCCATGGTCCGAGCTTGATCTTCATCGGCCCATGAACATAACGTCTGCGCAGGCGCGATGTCATTGCGAGAAATTGCCCGAGCGTCGTGACGTAGGTGGCCGCCAACGCGGCAACCATTGCCGTCTTCGCCGAATTGGGCAAGCCGGCGGCGGTGGCCAGCACCATGAAGGCGAGGATGAGCAGCGGCCGGATGATGAAGGTGGGGCTCATCGCCGCGAGCGGCCAGCTATGCGCGCGGGCCGTGCCGTCCATCACGTCGCCGAGCGCAATCATCGGCAGGGCGAAAAGGCCGAGATAAAGGGCGACGAGATGATAGTGCTCGATGATGTCGGCAAAGAACCAGAGACCGATGCCGCCGATGGTGGCGAGCGCGGTCGCCGACAACAGCGCAAAGATACGCGCCACGGTCGTGAGCCCACGGATTTCCGCCACGGCGCCTGCCGTTTGATATTCCGGCACGAAGCGGATGACCGCGGCGTGCAGGCCGAGGCAGGACAGGTTGCCGAACAGGATGGCCAGCACCCAGACGAAGACGAAGACCCCGTATTCGAACTCGCCCATCAGGCGAGCGAGAACGATCTGTGAGACGAGGGCAATGGCTGCACTGAAGATGCGGACTGCAAAAGCAATCAGCGCCGTGCGTTGCGCGCGACTCTTGGGATCAGAGCCGGACGCGATCGGTCCAAGCCTCACCAGCAGCGGAGACAGGCGTTGCCTCAGCGCCGACGGCAACATTCGTCCGGCCGATTGACATACCGCCATGAACACGAGGACACCCTGACACTACGCAATACAGGGCCTCACTTCTGCCAGATCAGCGTTAACAAACGGTTCAGCGCGGCAGCCGCAGGAGGGCTGTTACGCCTGCCGGCAACGCGCCGCGGCCGGGCCGAACGCATCTTATGAAAATGCCGCCCGAAGGCGGCATTCGATCATGCTTCGTACATTCCGTGGCAATGCTTGTATTTCTTGCCCGAGCCGCAAGGGCAGGGCTCATTGCGCGCTACCTTGCCCCAACTCGAGGGATCGGCCGGATTGCGGTTCGCCGGTGCCGCGGCCAGCAGCGGCGCACCAGCATGCGCGAAGTCGTCCTCGCCGGTCAGCGGATCGATGTGATGGCCTTCCATCGGCGGCAGAGGCTGCGGTGCGTCGGGTGCCTCGCGCACCAGCTCAACGCGCATCAACTGTGCCGTCACCGCTTGGCGGAGATTGCCGAGCAGGGCCTGGAACAGTTCGAATGCTTCGGACTTGTATTCCTGCAGCGGATCGCGCTGGGCGTAGCCACGGAAGCCGATGACCGAACGAAGATGGTCGAGGTTGACGATGTGTTCGCGCCAGAGATGGTCGAGCGTCTGCAGCACGACAGAGCGCTCGACATATTGCATGATGTCGGGACCGAAGCGTTCGGCCCGGTCAGCCGCGGCCTTGTCGGCGGCCTCTGTAATGCGTTCGAGAATATCGTCCTCTGCAATACCCTCTTCCGCAGCCCACTCGGTGATCGGCAGGTCGAGATTGAGATACTGCTGGACATCCGCCTTCAGGCCCTCGACGTCCCATTGCTCGGCATAGGCGCGTTCGGGAATCCGCTTGCTGACGACGTCCTCGATCACTTCGTTACGCATGTCGGTGACCGTCTCGGTGACGCTCTCCGCGTCCATCAGCTCGATGCGCTGCTCGAAGATGACCTTGCGCTGATCGTTGAGCACGTCGTCATATTTCAACAGATTCTTGCGGATGTCGAAGTTGCGTGCCTCGACCTTCTTTTGGGCCCGCTCAAGCGCCTTGTTGATCCACGGATGGACGATTGCTTCGCCCTCCTTCAGGCCCAGCTTCTGCAACATGCCGTCCATGCGATCGGACCCGAAGATGCGCATCAGATCGTCCTGGAGCGACAGGAAGAACTTCGAGCGACCGGGATCCCCCTGACGGCCGGAGCGGCCGCGCAGCTGGTTGTCGATGCGGCGGCTCTCGTGGCGCTCGGTGGCGAGAACATAGAGACCGCCGGCAGCGAGCGCCTTCTCCTTGAGCTTCTGCACCTCTTCGCGGATCGCCTTTTCGCGCGCCTCGCGCTCGGGGCCGGGGTCCATGTCGTCCAGTTCCTGCTGGATGCGCATGTCAGGATTGCCGCCGAGCTGGATGTCGGTACCGCGGCCGGCCATGTTGGTCGCGATCGTGATCGCGCCCGGCACACCGGCCTGGGCGACGATAAAGGCTTCCTGCTCGTGATACCGTGCGTTCAGCACCTGGAACTTCGTGAAGCCGGTCTTCTTCAGCATCTCGGCCAGCAGCTCGGACTTTTCGATAGAGGTGGTGCCGACCAGCATCGGTTGCCCGCGTTCATGCGCCGACTTGATCTCGTCGATGATCGCCTTGTACTTCTCGCCGGCCGTTCGGTAGACTTCGTCATCCTCATCGAGGCGCACGATCGGCAGGTTGGTCGGGACTTCGACCACTTCGAGGCCGTAGATATTGCCGAATTCCTCGGCCTCCGTCGATGCCGTGCCGGTCATGCCGGCAAGCTTTTCGTACATGCGGAAGTAGTTCTGGAAGGTGATCGAGGCGAGCGTCTGGTTCTCGGGCTGGATCTGCACCTTTTCCTTGGCTTCCAGCGCCTGGTGCTGGCCTTCGGAATAGCGGCGGCCCGGCATCATGCGGCCGGTGAACTCGTCGATGATGACGATCTCGCCGTTGCGCACGATATAGTCCTTGTCGCGCGTGAAGAGCTTGTGGGCCTTCAGCGCATTGTTGACGTGGTGGACGATCGCGACGTTCTCGATGTCGTAAAGCGACTCGCCCTTCAGGAGGCCGGCCGCGCGCAGCATGTTTTCGAGCTTCTCGGTGCCATCTTCCGAGAAATTGGCCGAGCGTTGCTTCTCGTCGATCTCGTAGTCTTCCGGCGCAAGCAGCGGAATGAACTCGTTGATCGTATTGTAGAGGTCGGAGCGGTCGTCGAGCGGACCGGAGATGATCAGCGGCGTGCGCGCCTCGTCGACCAGGATGGAGTCCACTTCGTCGACGATCGCGAAGAAGTGACCGCGCTGCACCATCTGCGAGCGCTCATACTTCATGTTGTCGCGCAGATAGTCGAAGCCGAGTTCGTTGTTCGTCGCGTAAGTGACATCGCAGGCATAGGCTTCGCGGCGCTGCTCGTCGCTGAGGCCGTGAATGATGACGCCGGTCGTCAGACCGAGGAAGCCGTAGACGCGGCCCATCATGCCGGCGTCGCGCTGGGCCAGATAGTCGTTGACGGTGACGACATGCACGCCCTTGCCGGCAAGCGCATTGAGATAGACGGGCAGCGTCGCGACGAGCGTCTTGCCTTCACCGGTCTTCATCTCGGAGATGGCGCGCTCATGCAGGATCATGCCGCCGATGAGCTGGACGTCGAAGGGACGCAGGCCGAGCACGCGGCGCGCGGCTTCACGCACGACGGCAAAGGCGGGGACGAGGATGTCGTCGAGCGTCTTGCCGTCGGCCAATTGCTGGCGGAATTCCGTGGTCTTTGCCGCCAGCGCTTCATCGCTGAGCGCCTTCATTTCGGCTTCAAGCGCGTTGATGGCGTCCACCCGGCCCTGGTAACTACGGACGCGGCGCTCATTGGCGGAACCAAACAACTTGCGGGCTAAGCCGCCGAGACTGACCATATGAATGGCCCTTTCTTTCATTTGTCGCCTGGGGTTTCAGGTTGGGCTTGAAAAACCACATAATGCCATGAAACGCCCGGAAACTGTTCTGGACGCGAGGTTGCGTGACAGATAAGAGGGGGGTCGGATTATGTCAACGCACTTGCACTGCCGGATGGTTACAGAACGGCCACATTCTGGTGTTGTGCAGCCGCAACGGCCAGTGGCAATCGCGCCGGCGGCCAATGGTGAAAGGTTAGTGAAATGTCCAGATACAAGACTTTGGCGGCTGCGGCATTCGTCGTGGCGATCGCTGTTAACGGAGCGCGCGCCGAAGAGACCGATCCAGTGATCGCGACAGTTGGCGGGCAGGAAGTCCATCAGTCCGAACTCAATCTCGCTCTCAGTGGTCTTGATCCGCAGCTTCAGCAGATGCCGGAAGAGCAGAAACGCGCCGCCGCGCTTTCGGCCGTCATCGACGTCAAGCTTCTGGCAAAGAACGCTGAGAAGGAGGGTCTGCAGGACGACGCCGTCTTCAAGCAGCGTATCGCCTACCTCACCGAGCGCGAGCTGCACAATGCGTTCTTCAAGAAGCATGTCGTGGACGCGGTGACGAAGGAAGACGTCAAGGCACGCTACGACAAGGAAATTGCCGCAATCCCGGCACAGGAAGAGATCAAGGCCCGCCATATCCTGGTGAAGACCGAGGACGAGGCAAAGGCCGTGATTAAGGAGCTTGAGGCCGGCAAGAGCTTCGTCGAGCTCGCCAAGGCCAAGTCGTCCGATCCGAACAAGGATGACGGCGGCGATCTGGGCTATTTTGCCAAGGGGCGGATGGTGCCGGAATTCGAAGTGGCCGCCTTCGCCCTCGAAAAGGGCAGCTACACCAAGACCCCGGTGAAGACGCAGTTCGGCTTCCACGTCATCCTCGTCGAGGACAAGCGCCCGCAGGCGCCGCCGACGCTGGAACAGGTCGAGCCGCAGGTTCGTCAGCTCGTCATGCGCGACAAATATCTTGAACTTCTGGCTTCCGCGAAGAAGGAAACCGGCGTCGAAATCTCGGATCCGGCGCTCAAGAAAGCCTATGACGACGCTAACAAACCGCAGGAAACGAAGTAAGCCTTTGCTGGATGCGTTTGGTCTACTGCATGTTTGGATAAAAACATGTGGCAATTCAAAGTGCTACAGCGTTCTTTGCGCGTCTGATTAGACGCGCGGCGCTGTAGAGGGCTGAACGACATCCGGTTTCACTCAATGTCGATGCCCGACGGTTTCGGTGCCGGTCGGGCATTTGTCGCAACATCATCCACGGTTCTCCAAAGCAGGTTCATCCCATGTCCGGCTCTGTTTCTCCGCTCGCTCCGAAAACCTTCGCCGAAATGCCGCCGCTTCGAGGTGTGCGCATGGCTACGGCCGCGGCAGGGATCAAGTACAAGAACCGCACCGATGTGCTGATGATGATCTTCGACGAGCCCGCAGCGGTTGCTGGTGTCTTCACCCGATCGAAATGTCCGTCGGCGCCGGTCGATTTCTGCCGCAGGAATCTGTCGGGAGGCGCTGCCCGTGCCGTTGTCGTCAATTCGGGCAATGCCAATGCGTTCACCGGCAAGAAGGGGCGAGAGGCGACCGAACTCACGGCGCAGTCCGCAGCCAAGGCTGTCGGATGCAACGAGAGCGAGATCTTCCTTGCCTCGACCGGCGTGATCGGCGAACCGCTCGATGCGACCAAATTCGCCGGCGTGCTCGATGGTCTTGCGACCTCCGCCAAGGAAGATTTCTGGTTCGAGGCCGCCAAGGCGATCATGACCACCGATACCTATCCGAAGGTCGCGACCCGCAGCGCTGAGATCGGCGGCGTCACGGTGACGATCAACGGCATTGCCAAGGGTGCGGGCATGATCGCGCCCGACATGGCGACGATGCTTTCCTTCGTGGTGACAGACGCGGATATCGCGCCGCCAGCGCTTCAAGCCCTGCTTTCCGCCGGCGTCGGCCCGACCTTCAACTCCGTCACGGTCGACAGCGATACCTCCACTTCCGACACGCTGATGCTGTTTGCAACCGGCGCGGCGGCGAAGGACGGTCAGGCGAAGGTCGTGGATGCCACCGATCCGCGCCTCGACGCCTTCCGCGCCGCCCTCAATGATGTGCTGCGTGATCTGGCTCTGCAGGTCGTGCGCGACGGCGAGGGCGCCCGCAAGATGGTGATCGTAACCGTCGAGGGTGCGGAGAGCGATGCAGCGGCCAAGCGGATTGCGCTGTCGATCGCCAATTCGCCGCTCGTCAAGACGGCCGTTGCCGGCGAGGATGCGAACTGGGGCCGGGTGGTCATGGCTGTCGGCAAATCCGGAGAGATGGCCGAACGAGACCGGCTGGCGATCTGGTTCGGCGATGTGCGCGTTGCCGTCGAGGGCGAGCGGGATCGGGACTATTCGGAGGCGGCAGCAAGCGCCGTCATGAAAGGCGAAGACATTCCGATCCGTGTCGACATCGGCCTCGGTCCGGGCCGCGCGACCGTCTATACCTGTGATCTGACCAAGGAATATGTCGAGATCAACGGCGACTACAGAAGCTGACGCTCTGGTTCCTTGGTCCGAGGTTGCGAAAGAATGACATCGAATGACAGGCAGCCGCCGACGACGAACGCGGCGGTTGGGGAAACGATCATGGTTGATCTTCCGAGTGTGCGCCGCCTGGAAGCCGTCGGCTTCCGCGCCTGGCCGGCCGCGAGCGTTCAGTATGACGGCAGCTGGCTGATCCGCCTTACGGCGGGACATGCGTCCAAACGCCTGAACTCGGTCAACCCGCTCGATCCGTCGGATTACCGTGACATTGCCATCCGGCTCGAAAAGGCGGGTAAGCACTTCTCTGACTACGGCCGTCCGCTCACCGTTCGTCAGACGCCGCTGACGCCACCGCAATTGGTCGCCTACATGGACAATGAAGGCTGGGCCGCATTCGGGCACAGCCTAGTGCTGACGGCGGACCTGGCCGAGCGCGAATTCGGCGACGGCATAGACCACCTCCCTATCAAGGATGTCGGTCGTTTCGTCGATGCGCGCATCCTGATCGGCAAGGAAGAGCCGCAGACCAAGCCGGCGCTCACTGAAATCATCAATGCCATCAAGCCGGAATGCGGTTTGTTCCTGTTCGAAGACCTTGAGATCGGCCCGACCGCCGTATCGCTGGTGGTCCAGGACAACGATCTGGCCGGAATCATGCAGTTCGCAGTCGCCGAGGCCGTGCGCCGAAGGGGCGTCGGTTCGGCGCTGCTCGATGCGTCGCTCCGCTGGGCGCGCCTCAAGGGTGCGAAGAAGGCTTGGCTGCAGGTGGAGGCGGACAACGAAGCGGCGGTCGAACTTTACCGCAAGGCGGGCTTCACCGAGGTCTATCACTATCTCTATCGGACACCTACAGCTCCGTGCGTCTTTTCAGACGCGCAAAGGTCGTTGTAGCACTCGTTTTTGTCCTTAAATCGGCTCCGCTTTAAGGGAACATGCAGGAGGGCCTGGGGCATGGACATCGAGGGAAAGAAGATCGTGCTGGTCGCCGCCTGCGCTCTGGTCGATTCCGACGGCCGCATTCTGCTGGCACAGCGTCCGCAGGGAAAATCGCTTGCCGGGCTTTGGGAGTTTCCTGGCGGCAAAGTGGAGCCCGGTGAAACGCCAGAGGCGACGCTGATCCGTGAGCTGGAGGAGGAACTCGGCATCCGCACCAAGGTCGCATGCCTTGCGCCGCTCACCTTCGCAAGCCACAGCTACGATGATTTCCACCTGCTGATGCCGCTCTTTGTATGCCGGCGATACGAGGGCTTTGCCGAGGGACGCGAAGGCCAGACGATCAAGTGGGTCCGGCCGAAAGCGCTGCGCGACTATCCGATGCCTCCGGCGGACGAACCGCTGATCCCATTTCTGATGGATTTGCTCTGATTCTGAAATGGCCGCACGCCATTGCGTTTGGCCCGATTGTTTCCGCCTTACTGCATGTCTCCTTAAATCGACCTCGATTTAAGGACAAAGACATGCAGCACTTCAAAGTGCTACAGCGTCCTTTGCGCGTCTGATAAGACGCGCGGCGCTGTAGGACGCGAATCTACCGGAAATCTCGAAGTTTATTAATCAAAAGTTTATCACCCTCGCGGCATGATAGCGCCATCAGTTTCGGTGCCTGCCGGTTTATGCCGTGGCGCCGGTTTCGAGCAGGTGTGGTCAGGTCGAGGCTTGGGAAGGGTGCTTCGCCCGCCGCTCTTTTACGTGTTTGCGAGGCTGGGATGGTGGACGAAGATTTCTGGAGGACAGTTCAGGACAAGGATCTGGCGGCGAGCCAGGCCCGCCGGACGGGCGTGCTCAATCTGTCGCTGCTGTTCGGAACGGCGGTGATTGCGCTGACGCTGATCCTCACGCCGATGCTGTCGTCAAAGGCGGACAAGCGCATGCTGGCGAATACGCCGATGAACTACGACAATATTTCGACCGGCTCGATTCCTTCGAACGGCACCAGCAGGCGCTACACTGTACGCCGCAGCGTGCTGCAGGAAATGCCGGGCGCCGTCTGCATCATCGACGCGGATGGCAGCAGGAGCGGATGCTGAGTTGAACGGCCGGGCCTGCCTGTTCTTTAGATCGGAGCCGATCCACAGACGTGCAGAAATTCAAAGTGCTGCGTCCGAAAAAACGTATGGCGCTGCAGCCCGGCATTTGCCGTTCAAGGTGATCGAACGGGAGGAGGGGCGCATGGCCAAGCTCGCAGGCTTCATTCGCAGCAGAGACGGCGCCACAGCAGTGGAATACGGCCTCCTCGCCGCGCTTATTTCCATCAGTCTCCTGGTCGGTCTGGAGAGTTTCTCCGATTCGCTGCTCGACCTCTTCAACAGGGTGGTGGATACGATGGAGTCGAACCGGGGTTGAGGACGCCCGGCGGCGCCGAAAGGCGGCGTCTGCTGCAATTCAAAGCGCTGCAGCGACGCCTGAATAGACGCCCGGCGCTGTGGTGTCGCCTAGCTTTCTTTCAACGGATGTTCGTTGACGCCGAGCGCTTCGGACAGCCTTTGCTTCGCGGAACCTGGCCTCAAGGGCTTTTGCTGGCTCTCGTGCGGCGCCCAACCGGAAACATAGATGATCGAGAACGTCGCGCGGATGCGGCCATCGGGGTCGGAGAAGCGTTCCGCATAGATCTCGGCTGCCCTCAGGAAGAACCGCCGGGTAACCGGCACGCGACTGCGGGCCGCCAGCGGGTTGGCCATGCCCATGGCCCTCAGGTCCTTCAGCAGCCCGAAAAGCGAATCGTAGCGGACCGTATAGGTTTCGGCGTCAGCGACCGGCAGGGCAAAGCCTGCCCGCTGTAGCAGAGCACCCATTTCGCGAACGTCGGCAAAGGGAATGACCCTTGGGCTCGCCCCGCCGCTGAGTTCCGCCTCGGCGGCGAGAAGCGACTCGCGAAGCTCTTGCAACGTGCCGTTGCCCGGGATCGCCGCAAGGAACAGGCCATCCGGCTTCAACACGCGACGGGCCTGGATGAAGACGCCGGGTGTATCGTTGGTCAGATGCAGCGAAAGTGGTGACACGAGGAGATTGAGCGACTCCGGTGCGGCGGGTATCCGCTCCAGCGGGGCGACTGTAACAGGTTGGTCGCCGGAACCGAAACCTTTCTCCGTTTCCACCCGCTCGATGGTTCCGACCTTGCCTGTTGCGGCAAGCGAGCGGGCCGTGGGGCCGGTGTAGCCATGCAATTCCATTGCCCGGTCGAAATGCCGTTCAACGACGCTGACGCGCTCGGCAAGCTCCCGCGCCACGATATCGAGCAGGAAGGTTGCCTTCTGGTCGCCGTTGATGAGGGCCCTGTGGCGGTGCGCCTCGACGAGGCTCTGGTCAAAGAGGATTTCCACGATACTCTCTCCGAAATCACGGATGCAAAGAAACCCTGACGTGGACAAAGTCAACCATATGGAATCGGAAGGATGGCGAAATCGGGCCTTGCGTTGGGCGGCGCTCTTGCGCCGCCTCGGGAGCGACGCCGTCGGGATCGTCTATCCGCCGGTCTGCTGCGGTTGCGGCCGCCTGACTGGCGATCATCATGCCGTATGCCCGGCCTGCTGGTCCGGCCTCCGGCTGATCGAGCGCCCCTATTGTGAGATCCTCGGGCTGCCCTTTGCCTTTGATCCGGGACCCGGTTCCGTCTCCCCCGAAGCCATCGCCGAGCCGCCTGTCTTCGATCGGCTTCGCTCGGTGGCGATCCACGACGGTATCGTTCGCGATCTCGTCCACGGTCTGAAATACCGCGACCGCACTGATCTCGCGCCGATGATGGGCGAATGGATGATCCGTGCGAGCGATGGCGCGGTTGCGGCCGCCGACATGATCGTACCGGTTCCGCTCCACGCATTCCGCCTCTGGCGGCGAAAGTTCAACCAGGCCGCCGAGCTCGCCCGTGTCATCGCGGGGCATGCGGGAAAACCCTACCGACCGGACGTGCTTCGCCGCATCAAACGTACCAGCCGGCAAGTCGGTCTTGGCGCCCGGGCGCGTGAGGAGAATGTCCGCGGCGCTTTCGTCGTCCCTGAAAGCGGCGGACCGGGTCTCAGCGGGAAAAGAATTATACTCGTTGACGATGTATACACGACCGGTGCAACCGTCTCGGCCGCCACCCGTGCGCTGAAGCGGGCAGGGGCCGGAGACGTCACGGTTTTGACCTTTGCAAGAGCCATATCCGGTCCTATATGACAATCAAATATCCGGCGTCGTGCCTGTGAAGGAGCGGTTCAACAATATGGCTTCGGTCGTCATTTATACGCGTCAGTTCTGCGGCTATTGCTCGGCAGCAAAGAAACTTCTTGAAACCAAAGGCGTCGGCTTCGTCGAACATGATGCGACCCATGATCCGGGTCTGCGCCAGACGATGATCGAAAAGTCCAACGGTGGCATGACTTTCCCGCAGATCTTCATCAACGACCTCCATGTCGGTGGCTGCGACGACCTGCATGCGCTCGACCGCGCCGGCAAGCTCGACGAGATGCTCGTCGCCTAGCGCTCGAGGCGCAGCCATCGCGCACGAGCAGAGCCCTGGCGCGAGTGCGGATGGCTACGGAGAGAAGAACGATGAGTTTTAAAGCTGCTGCCGTCCAGATGTGCTCCGGCGTCGATCCCGCAAGAAACGTGGAGACGATGGCGAAGCTCGTCCGCGAGGCGGCCGCTCAAGGCGCAACCTATATCCAGACCCCGGAAATGACCGGTGCCATCCAGCGCGATCGGGCGGGGCTTCGTTCCGTGCTGAAGGACGAGGCGAACGACATCGTCGTGTGCGAGGCCTCGGCCCTTGCCGGCGAGCTCGGTGTCTATCTCCATATCGGCTCGACGCCGATTGCGCTTTCCGACGGTAAGATCGCCAATCGCGGCTTCCTCTTCGGGCCGGACGGGGTCAAGATCTGCGACTACGACAAGATCCACATGTTCGACGTGGATCTGGAGAATGGCGAAAGCTGGCGCGAGAGTGCGGCGTATCGACCCGGCACCACGGCCCGTGTCGCCGATCTTGCCTTTGGCAAGCTGGGCTTTTCCATCTGTTACGACGTCCGCTTCCCCGAGCTCTTCCGCCAGCAGGCCGTTGCCGGCGCCGAGATCATGTCCGTGCCTGCAGCCTTTACCAAGCAGACCGGCGAGGCGCATTGGGAGATCCTGCTGCGCGCCCGCGCCATCGAAAACGGCCTTTTCGTCATCGCCGCGGCGCAGGCTGGAAAGCACGAGGATGGTCGGGAAACCTTCGGTCATTCGATGATTGTCGATCCGTGGGGTAGCGTGCTCGCCGAGGCAGGCCCGGCCCGCGAGGGCGTTATCATCGCCGATATCGACACTGCCGCCGTGCATGGCGCGCGCGCAAAGATACCCAATCTCAAGAATGCCCGCAGTTTCGTGCTGGACGAGGTGACGCCGACCGGGAAAGGAGGCGTTGCAGCGTGATCCGTTACAACCTTTCGTGTGATAATGGCCATGACTTCGAAGGCTGGTTCGCGTCGAGCGACGACTTCGATTCCCAGGTCGAGCGGCGTCTGGTCGCCTGTCCCACGTGCGGCTCTCACTCCGTCAGCAAGCAGCTGATGGCGCCGTCGGTGTCGACCGCGCGCAAGAAGGAGGGGACACGCGCGCTGGTGATGGATCGGGCCCAGAAAGAAACGATCGCCAAGATCCGCGAACTGGTCAATTCGATCCGCGAGAATGCCGAGGACGTCGGCGAACGTTTCCCGGAAGAGGCGCGCAAGATCCATTATGGCGAGGCCGAGCAGCGCGGGCTGATCGGCAAGGCGAGCGCGGAAGAGGCGGTGGCGCTTCTGGAAGAAGGTATCGAGATCGCACCCCTGCCTGTGCTGCCGGATGATGCGAACTGAGCCCGCTGCTCAAGTAATTCCGGAAAAGTGGGTAGTTCTCCGCTTGGAATGCGAGGTTTCAATATTCAGAGCGGCCGTTTGGCGACGATCATGTAGTTGACGTCCATATCCTTCGACAGGTTCCACTGATTGGCGAGCGGGTTGAAGAACACGCCGGTGCGGTCGGCGATTTCCATGCCGCTTGCCTCGAGCGGCTTTTCCAGTTCCTCCGGACGAACCAACTTCTCGTATTGGTGGGTGCCGCGCGGGAGCCAGCGCAACAGGTTTTCCGCGGCGAAGATCGCGAGTGCGGCGGCTTTCACCGTGCGGTTGATGGTAGCTATGAACATCAGCCCGCCCGGGCGCACCATGTGGGCGCAGGTGGTGACGAAGAAATCGACGTCGGCGACATGTTCCACCACCTCCATGTTGAGGACGACATCGAAGCTTTCGCCGGCTTCGGCGAGCGCCTCCGCGGTGACTGCGCGATAATCTACGGAAACGCCGCTCCCGGCCGCGTGGGTCTTGGCGATTCCGATATTCTTTTCCGATGCGTCCGCGCCGAGGACATCTGCGCCCATGCGCGCCATCGGCTCGGAGAGCAGCCCGCCTCCGCAGCCGATATCGAGCAGCCGCAGGCCCTTGAGCGGCTGCGGACCCTTGGGGTCACGGCCGAAATGTTCCGATGCCTTGTCGCGGATATAGGCAAGGCGCACCGGATTGAACTTGTGCAGTGGCCGGAACTTGCCGGTCGGGTCCCACCATTCCGCCGCCATCGCAGAAAACCGGTCCACTTCGCTCTGATCGATCGTGGTGCGTGCCGTGTCGCTCATCAGAGCCTCCCTGCATTTCGCGCCGGCGGATAAGGTTCGACCCGCTCGACATATCTCCGTTCTGATCGTGAAGTCGGACGATCGAAGGGCGATGTCAAGGGGCGAGCTTAACCGTCACGCAGGCCGTCGAGACCCTACTGCATGTTTCCTTAAATCGTAGCCGATTAAAAAACATGCAGTAATTCGAAGTGCTACAGCGTCCTTTGCGCGTCTGATTAGACGCCCGGCGCTGTAGGCGCCCGGACCGGCGAAGAGGAGATCAAGCGGACTGCGGCTGGTAATGCAGGATGACGACGCCGGATTTGAGCGGGCGCGTATGTGTGAGCTTCAGATTCGTGCGTTCCGGAATGTTCTGGAAGAGCGGAACGCCTTTGCCGAGCAGCACGGGATTGATGCCGAGGCGGTATTCGTCAACGAGACCCTCCGCCGTCAGGGTCGAGGCGAAATCGGCGCTGCCGAAGATGAAGATCGTTCCGCCGTCGAGGCGCTTCAGCCGTTCCACCTCGGCGACCGCATCGCCTGAAACGAGCGTCGTGTTGTTCCAGTCGGCGCTCGTCAGCGTTCGAGAGAACACGAACTTCTCGACGCTGTTCATGAACGTGGCGATGTCACCCTCGGCCGCCGGCCAATAGGCCGCCATCATTTCATAGGTCGAACGGCCGAAGAGCAGCGTGCCTGCTTCCATCTGCGTCTCGCCGATATAGGCAGCGAGTTCGTCCTCGAAGATGAACCAGCTTATGTCATGATCCGGCGCCTCGAAGAAGCCGTCGACGCTGACCATGTCCCACATGATAATCTTGCGCATTGTCTTTCCTCCCTGTGACGATGTGCGGCCGCCGTTTTGATATCAGTATGCATGGCGGTAATGACGGTTGGGCGAGGAGGTGGCGGTGCCGAACGACAGGATAGGCTGGGCGGTCGACGTACTATCGCCGGGAGCGTCCGAGCAGATCCTGGAAATCGGTTGCGGCCATGGGGTCGCGGTGACGATGGTTTGCGACAGGCTGACCAATGGTCGCATCGTCGCGGTCGACCGTTCGGCGACGATGATCGCGGCGGCAAAGCGGCGAAATGCCGTTCATCTTGCCGCCGGCCGCGCGCAATTTCGTACCGCCGAGCTCGCCTCCGCGGATTTCGGCGAAGCGCGTTTCGACAAAGCCTTCGCCTTGCGCGTCGGCGTTTTCGCGCGCGCCGACCCCGCGCGCGAGCTTATGGTGCTGAGGCGGCACCTTTCGCCTACGGGACGGCTCTTCCTCTTCCATGACGAGCCCTCCCGCAGCGCCGACGACGTTGCTCGCCGACTTGAGGCGGGCATAAGGCGCAATGCCTGGACAGTGGAAGCGGTGCTGACGCACAGGCTTGAGGGTTGCGACGTCGCCTGTGTCATCGCCCTTCCTCCAAAGCCGGTCGCTGGTGCCGACGAACCGAAGCGGTGAAGTGAGTTGTGTTGTTCCGTCGACCATACGGCACCCGCCAGCGGGCGGGATGCCGTAGGGTGTGCACTCACATCGGACCAGGTGCCGCGGAGGCAAAGAAATCCTCCGGCTCCTCGACCTCGACGAGCCGTCGGTTTTCGATCAGCCAGAAGCGATTGCCGACGGCGCGCACGAAGCTGCGGTCGTGCGAGACGAGTAGGCAGGTCGCTTGGTTGGCCATCAATTCCGACTCCAACGCTTCCTGTCCTTCGATATCCAAGTGGTTGGTCGGCTCGTCGAGCAGGTAGAAATTCGGATTGGTGAGCCTCAGGACAAGCATGGCAAGCCTCGACTTCTGCCCGCCCGAAAGGACAGCGATCGGTCGCGTCTGGAGGTCGATGCCGAGGCCGGCGCCCGCCAGCAGGGCGCGCGCCCTTTGATCGCCAATCTCGAAACGCCGGCCGAGGGCTGCAAGCGGCGTGTCCTCATCCGGCAGGCCGGCGAGGGCCTGATCACTATAGCCGAGCACAACAGACGGCGTCGTCTTGATGCCTTCCGACGCGGGACCCGGTCCGGATATCGCCGTCCTGATCAGGTTGATGAAACACGATTTTCCAGCGCCGTTGCGGCCGAGCAGCACGATGCGGTCGCCCTGGCAGATCCAGAGCTTGCCTGTTTTGAAGAGCGGGCGTCCGTCAGGCGCTTCCACGGGCACATCGTCGAGTGTCACCAGGGTCTTGGCGTGCGTGCCGCGGTTGGCAAGCCGGATCGCCCCGGATGATCGTTCTTGAAAGCCCGGTCGTGCCGCGTCTTCCATGCGCTCCGCCCGCTGGCGTAACTGCTTCGTCTTGACGGTCAGGAGATCGCTGCCGGAGTTGATACCGATATTGTTGAGCTTGGCCGCCTGCCGGCGCAGCTGCTGTGCCGTCTTCATCTCCTTCTGATAACGCCGTCCATCCGAGGCATCGATCTCGTCCAGCGCGCTGCGGGCGCGCGAATAGGGCAGCGAAAACACATGAGACTGCTCGGGACGCAGAAACAGCGTGCGGTTCGTGGTTGCGTCGAGAAAGGCGCGGTCATGGCTGGAGATCAGCACGGGAACGTCGCGGGGCAGGCTGTTGAGCCAATTTTCCAGCTGCATGATCTTGGCAAGATCGAGATGGTTCGTCGGTTCGTCGAGCAGCAGCGCGTCCGGATCGGTGACCGAGACGCGGGCAAGTAGCGCGAGCCTCTGCCAGCCGCCGCTGAGCTCCGCGATCGGCCGTTCGCGAAGCTCCAGCGGAACTTCGAGCGAATCCAGCATGACGTCGACCCGCCAGCTCTCGGTCTCTGCCTGTTCCTCCGGCAACGCCTGGCGGACCGCTTCGTAGAATGGCTTGTCCAAGATGGCGGCCGGTACCGCTTGCTCGACATGGCCGACAGTAAGGCCGCGCGAGCGCGTGATTTCGCCGGCTGTCGGATCAAACCCGCCCGCGATGCATTTCAAGAGCGTGGATTTTCCCCGGCCGTTGGCGGCGACGATGCCGATGCGGTCGCCGGCTGCGATCGAAAGGTTGAGGTTCGAAAAGAGCGGCGCGCCCAAGGTGACGCCGAGGTTCTTTACGTTGATCAAGGCCATTGTGGTTCTCTGGACTGCCCGAGCTATGCTTCCGTTTCCGACAAGTGCGGAAGGAGCGGAAGCGGATGGCCGGATGCAAACGTCAGCACGTTGCTTGGGGCCATTCGGCTCGGTTTGGTGACGATGGGCGGTGCCAACGAACCTTATGGTTCGGCTCCGCACGACGACTGGGCAGACCAGGAAACGATGAGAAAGAGATTCAGTCTCTGGTCAGCCCTGCAAACGCATTTGCAGGGCGGAGACGGGGCCACGCTGGCGGTGGTGCCGAAAATAAGTAATCACGCGCAGCCCTCCCTTCATCACTTGAGTTGCGGTGTCTTAGCATCGCGGAAAAAGACTTGCAACCTAGGCGAGACAAGAGGGCCCAAAACCATCCCAAACGCCCGCCGAAACCAAGGCCATTCCGTCGCCTTGCCATTGCACGTCGCCCATTGATCCGCTAAGAGACGCCGCGACTTTCCGCTCCCCGTAGCGGTGACTGGCCGATGTCCGAGAAGTCCCAAGCTTTTTTGATCGTCAGCCGCCGGCGGGGGACGCTTTCCCTGTCGCGCGCTCGCGCGCAAACATCGGTACCGGTAGAGGCGAAATGGCACGCATCGTGATGAAATTCGGCGGAACGTCCGTCGCAAATTTGGAACGCATCTACAATGTCGCCCGCCATGTGAAACGTGAAGTCGATGCCGGCCACGAGGTCGCCGTCGTGGTTTCCGCCATGTCCGGCAAGACCAACGAACTGGTCGGCTGGGTGGAGAACATGCCGAAGGTTGCCGGTTCGAACGCCCCATTTTACGACGCGCGTGAATACGATGCGGTTGTCGCCTCCGGTGAGCAGGTCACCTCCGGGCTGCTCGCGATCGCGCTGCAATCGATGGACATCAACGCGCGCTCCTGGCAGGGCTGGCAGGTCCCGATCAAGACCGACAATGCCCACGGTGCCGCGCGCATCCTCGATATCGAAGGCGCGGACATCATCCGCCGCATGGGCGAGGGCCAGGTGGCGGTCATCGCCGGCTTCCAAGGTCTCGGTCCGGACAATCGCATGGCGACGCTCGGCCGTGGCGGCTCCGACACCTCGGCCGTCGCCATCGCTGCTGCCGTCAAGGCCGAGCGATGCGATATCTACACCGATGTCGACGGCGTCTACACCACCGACCCGCGGATCGAGCCCAAGGCGCGGCGGCTGAAGAAAATCGCCTTCGAAGAAATGCTGGAAATGGCCTCGCTCGGCGCCAAGGTGCTGCAGGTGCGCTCGGTCGAGCTCGCCATGGTGCACAAGGTTCGCACTTTCGTGCGCTCTTCTTTCGAGGATCCCGATGCGCCGGGCATGGGTGACCTTCTGAACCCGCCCGGAACGCTGATTTGTGATGAGGATGAGATCGTGGAACAGGAAGTCGTAACCGGCATTGCCTATGCCAAGGATGAAGCTCAGATTTCGCTGCGCCGCCTGGCAGACCGGCCGGGCGTTTCCGCCGCGATCTTCGGTCCGCTGGCGGAAGCCCATATCAACGTCGACATGATCGTCCAGAACATCTCGGAAGACGGCTCGAAGACGGACATGACCTTCACCGTGCCCTCCGGCGATGTCGACAAGGCGTTGAAGGTACTTTCCGACAACAAGGAAAAGATCGGCTACGACGTCGCCCAGTCGGAATCCGGCCTCGTCAAGGTCTCGGTGATCGGTATCGGCATGCGCAGCCATGCGGGCGTCGCCGCATCGGCCTTCCGGGCGCTTGCCGACAAGGGAATCAACATCAAGGCGATTACCACGTCCGAAATCAAGATATCCATTCTGATCGACGGTCCATATGCGGAATTGGCGGTTCGCACTTTGCATTCCGCCTACGGTCTGGATAAGAGTTAAACAGCAGACATTTCGATTTGGGATTCGCGGCTCGAAAGGCCGCGGATCCTGATATATGTCGTCGGTAATTCTTATTCTGGAGACCTTACGCGATGAGAGACCTTTCCGCAGGTCCGCGCGTTCTCCTCAAGCGGTTGCGCGAGCTCATGGCGGAACCGCTCGAGCCGCAGGAGCGCCTGGACCGGATCGTGCGCCAAATCGCACAGAACATGGTCGCGGAAGTGTGCTCCGTCTACGTGCTGCGTTCCGATGGCGTGCTCGAACTTTACGCCACCGAAGGTCTGAACAAGACCGCGGTTCACCTGGCGCAGTTGAAGATGGGGCAAGGTCTCGTCGGCACGATTGCCGCCTCGGCACGGCCGCTCAATCTGTCCGACGCGCAGTCTCATCCAGCCTTCACCTACCTGCCGGAGACGGGCGAAGAGATCTACCACTCCTTCCTCGGCGTGCCGATCCTGCGCACGGGGCGCGCGCTCGGCGTTCTCGTCGTGCAGAACAAGGCGATGCGCAACTATCGCGAGGACGAGGTCGAGGCGCTCGAAACAACGGCGATGGTTCTCGCCGAGATGGTCGCGACCGGCGAATTGAAGAAGATCACCAAGCCGGGGCTCGAACTCGATCTTTCACGCCCGGTCTCGATCGAGGGCAACAGCTTTGGCGAAGGCATAGGTCTCGGCTACGTCGTACTGCACGAGCCGAGAATCGTCGTCACGAACCTGCTCAACGAGGATACCGAACAGGAGCTGCAGCGCCTCGCCGAGGCGCTCGGGTCGCTCCGCATCTCGATCGACGACATGCTGTCGCGCCGTGACGTGTCGATGGAGGGCGAGCATCGGGCGGTGCTCGAAACCTATCGGATGTTCGCTCACGATCGCGGCTGGGTGAGGAAGCTTGAAGAAGCGATCCGCAATGGCCTGACGGCGGAAGCGGCCGTCGAACGCGTCCAGAGCGAGACCAAGGCGCGGATGATCCGGCTCACGGATCCCTATCTCCGCGAGCGGATGCACGATTTCGACGACCTCGCCAATCGGCTGCTGCGTCAGCTTTCGGGCTATGGCGCCAAGCTTTCGGCCACCGATTTCCCGAATGACGCGATCGTCGTCGCCCGCGCCATGGGTGCGGCGGAACTGCTCGACTATCCGCGAGAGAGAGTGCGCGGCCTGGTCCTTGAAGAGGGCGCGGTCACGAGCCATGTAGTGATCGTCGCCCGCGCTATGGGGATTCCGGTCGTGGGGCAGGCGGCGGGTGCCGTGGCGCTTGCCGAGAACCGTGACGCGATCATCGTCGACGGCGACGACGCGAAAGTGCATTTGCGGCCGTTGGCCGACCTGCAGCGGGCCTACGAGGAGAAAGTGCGGTTCCGTGCCCGCCGGCAAGCGCAGTTTCGTGCACTGAAAGACGTCGAGCCGCTGACGAAGGATGGTAAGCGCATCACGCTGCAGATGAACGCCGGCCTGCTGGTCGATCTGCCGCATCTGAACGAAGCGGGGGCGGAAGGCATCGGCCTTTTCCGCACAGAGTTGCAATTCATGATCGCTTCGACCATGCCGAAGGCCGAGGAACAGGAGGCCTTCTATCGCAGCGTGCTGAAGCAAACGGGCGGCAAGCCGGTGACCTTCCGTACGCTCGACATCGGCGGCGACAAGGTCGTACCTTATTTCCGCGCGGCGGAAGAGGAAAACCCGGCGCTCGGCTGGCGCGCGATCCGGCTTTCGCTCGACCGGCCGGGGCTTCTACGCACGCAGTTGAGGGCGATGCTGCGAGCAGCCGCCGGCGCAGAACTCAAACTGATGCTGCCGATGGTGACGGAAGTCTCCGAGCTCAAGACTGCGCGCGAACTTTTGCAGAAGGAAATCGAGCGTCAGTCGAAGCTTGGCGAGCAGTTGCCGCGCAAGCTGCAGTTCGGTGCGATGCTCGAAGTTCCGGCCCTGATGTGGCAGCTCGACGAACTGATGGCCGAGGTGGATTTCGTTTCCGTCGGTTCGAATGATCTCTTCCAGTTCGCGATGGCCGTCGACCGCGGCAATGCCCGCGTGTCCGATCGTTTCGACATTCTCGACCGGCCATTCCTGCGCATCCTGCGCGAAATAGTGCGGGCCGGCGAGCGCAACGACACGCCGGTCACGCTCTGCGGCGAAATGGCGAGCAAGCCGTTGTCGGCGATGGCGCTGCTCGGCCTCGGCTTCCGCTCGGTGTCGATGTCGCCGACCGCAGTCGGGCCGGTCAAGGCGATGCTTTTGGCGCTCGATGCCAGCAAGCTGGCCGAGATCCTGGAAGCTGCGCTCGACGATGTAAAATCGCAAACGTCCGTTCGGCAGCTCCTTGTCGATTTCGCCGCGGCGAACGGCATACCGGTTTAGATAGGATTGAAGCGTCCTTACAGCGCCGCGCGTCTAATCAGACGCGCAAAGGTCGCTGTAGAGCTTTGAGTTGCTGCATGATTTTGTCCTTAGATCGATTCCGATTTAAGGAATCATGCAGTAGCCACGCCCGGATGATGCCGGGCGGGGCGAACGCATTTGGAGTTACATTTGGCAAAGCTTCCCGTTGAAAAGATGCGCGAACTGGAGCGCCGGTTCGGTGAAATCGAAGCTCGCATGTCGGCCGGGCCGGCGGCAGACGTCTATGTGAAACTGGCCTCGGAGTATTCCGAGCTGCAGCCGGTCGTGACGAAGATCCGTGCCTATGAGAAGGCCACGGCCGAGCTCGCCGACATCAATGCGATGCTTGGCGACCGGACGACGGACAAGGAAATGCGCGACCTCGCGGAGATGGAAAAGCCCGAGGTCGAAGAGCAGATCGAAGCGCTCGAGCAGGAAATTCAGATCCTGCTCCTGCCGAAGGACGCGGCTGACGAAAAAAGCGCGATCCTTGAAATCCGCGCCGGCACGGGCGGTTCGGAAGCGGCACTCTTTGCTGGCGACCTCTTCCGAATGTACGAGCGCTATGCCTCGACAAAGGGCTGGCGTGTCGAGGTCCTTTCCGCAAGCGAGGGCGAGGCCGGCGGCTACAAGGAAATCATCGCCACCGTGTCCGGTCGTGGAGTTTTCTCGCGATTGAAGTTCGAATCCGGCGTCCACCGGGTGCAGCGCGTGCCGGAGACCGAGGCGAGCGGTCGCATCCATACCTCCGCTGCGACGGTAGCGGTCCTGCCCGAGGCTGAAGAGATCGATATCGAGATCCGGCCCGAGGACATCCGCATCGATACGATGCGGTCTTCGGGCGCCGGCGGCCAGCATGTTAACACCACCGACTCGGCGGTCCGCATCACACATATTCCGACAGGCATCGTTGTCACGAGTTCGGAAAAATCGCAGCATCAAAACCGTGCCAAGGCGATGCAGGTGCTGCGCTCGCGGCTCTTCGACATGGAGCGCCAGCGCGCCGACAGCGAGCGGTCGGCGGATCGCAAGAGCCAGGTGGGTTCCGGCGATCGCTCGGAGCGTATTCGCACCTATAATTTCCCGCAGGGCCGCATCACGGATCATCGCATCAACCTGACGCTCTACAAGCTCGACCGGATGATGGAAGGCGAGATCGACGATGTCGTGGATGCGCTGCTGGCGGATCATCAGGCGAGCCAGCTCGCGCTGCTCGGCGAGCAGCAGGGCTGAGCCGCGATGGCCGAGACGCTCGACCGCCTTCTTGCCGAGAGCCGCGACAGGCTGAAGGCCGCCGGTATCGAGACGGCTGCGCTCGATGCGCGGCATCTGATTTCCGGGCTGCTCGGGCTTTCACTGGCTGCATTGATGATACGGGGAGGGGAGGCGGTCGATGACGCCGACGTCGCGCGCGTCCGTGCCGCGGTCGCCCGCCGCGCGGCGCGTGAGCCGGTCTACCGTATCCTGGGCAAAAGAGAATTCTACGGACTGACCCTCAAACTCTCGAAGGACACGCTCGAACCGAGACCGGATACGGAGACACTGGTTGACTGCATGATCCCGCATATGCGGCGGATTGTCGCCAGCAAGGGGACCTGCCGGATCGTCGATCTCGGCACCGGAACAGGGGCAATCTGTCTCGCTCTTCTCGATCAGGTACTTGAAGCCCGCGGTCTCGGTACCGATATATCGGAAGACGCCTTGGCAACGGCGCGCGACAACGCGGAGCGCAACGGCCTTGCCGGACGCTTTCAGACGCTTCGGAGTAACTGGTTCGAAAAGGTCGAGGGGCGGTTCGATGTGATCGTCTCAAATCCGCCTTATATCCAGTCCAAAGTTGTCGAAGAGCTTGAGCCGGAAGTGAAATTCCATGATCCGGCCGCTGCTCTTGATGGCGGAGACGACGGGCTGAATGCCTATCGTGCCATTGCCCTTCACGCTGATCGTCATCTTGAAGCAGACGGCGTAATAGGCTTGGAAATCGGTTTCGATCAAAAGCAGGCGGTAGCGGCGCTGTTCGCAGCGCAAGGGTTCCGTTTGCGTGGCAGCGCGAGGGACCTCGGCGGCAACGACCGAGTCCTTGTATTCAAGCGCGACGGGGAATGCGGCAGCCACCGTTGAAAAAATGCTGCATCGGCACATCTCTTTTCTTGAAGGGCAAAGAAAGGGCTTGGAATCCTAAAGGAAGCGGGCTAGTTTGCCCCCGCGCACTGGGCAGTAAGGTCATCGACCAAAGATTCGCTCCGGTATGACCTGGCCACGGGGATTGCTCTCAAGAAAGAGTTGCTAGGGTTCGACAGTGCCTTGTGCGGGTACCTGTTAATTTGACGTCAGCCAGCGCCGAGACCGCGATATGTGGTCTGTTGCGGCGCGTGTTTTCTCGGGCGCGGACTGATCCCGCCGGGATACGGAACCACATGATCATCATTATCAAGAAAATTCGGGTGAATATACTATGAGGCCAGGACAGCAAAACAAGCGCGGCCGTGGGCGAAATAACAACAATAACAGCGGAAACAACCATAACCGCAAGGGTTCAAATCCGCTTACGCGGACTTACGATAGCTCAGGCCCCGATGTGAAGATTCGCGGTACCGCCCAGCACATCGCCGAGAAATACGGTGCCCTTGCGCGCGACGCCCAGAGTTCTGGTGACCGCGTTATGGCGGAAAACTACCTGCAGCATGCCGAGCACTATAACCGCATCATCGCGGCCGCCCAGGCGCAGATGCAGGATCGTTTCCAGCGCGAAGAGCGCCAGGATTATCAGGACCGGGACGTGATCGATCGCGATCAGGATGATCTGGATCAGGTCTATTCCGAGGACGCGCCCGCTGCCCCGACTGCAGCCGGCCCCGCGGTGAGCGCACCTCAGCCGGTTATCGATGGTTCCGGTCCGCAGCCAGTGATCGAAGGCACGCCTGCCGAAGTAGCAATGGAAGAGGAAACACCGGCGTCGGCGTCTAGCCGCCCGGCTTCTCGCCGTCGCAGTGCGAGCCGCCCACGCCGTCAGCCGCGCCGCGGCGCGCAGGACGAAGCGTCGGGCGAAGCCCAGTCGGACGGAGAAGCTGCCGGCGATGCGCCGGCGCTTGCTACCTCGGAATAAGCTCCTTCACGGCTGCGCTTACGGCCTCTGCCCACGGATTGTTGAAAACCCGGCCGCTTAGCGGCCGGTTTTTTTAATGTCAGCTGCTCACGCGCCGGACCCTGACGTTTTTGCCGGAATCGGATCGCTCCACGTGCCCGTCGAGATTTCCTGAGCGGCTGCCGCGACGGCTCTTTAATTTCTGAAAACGCTGCCCCATATTCCGCTTCGAAGACTTGATCACGCGCAATGCGAGGACGAGCTCTCACTGCATAATTCCTTAGATCGAAATCGATCTAAGGATGAAATTATGCAGCATTTCAAAGCGTCAGCGACCTTTGCGCGTCTGATAAGACGCGCGGCGCTGGAGTGACAGGCTTGCCGAATGCGGGAGCCTGATCCTGAAACGCCGGCCAGTGCCACGAAGATGGGCTCGCCGGGCTATGGAGGTAGAGAATGAATATCGAGAAATATTCCGAGCGTGTCCGCGGTTTCCTGCAATCGGCGCAGACCTATGCGCTGGCAGAGGGACACCAGCAGTTCACGCCCGAGCACGTCCTCAAGGTATTGCTCGACGATGATCAGGGCATGGCCGCGTCTTTGATCGAGCGCGCCGACGGTGATGCACGCGAGGCGCGAGCCGGCACTGCCCAAGCTCTGGCCAAGCTTCCGAAAGTTTCCGGCGGCAATGGTTCCGTCTACCTGTCGCAGCCGCTCGCCAAGGTTTTCACCGCAGCCGAACAGGCCGCGAAGAAGGCCGGCGACAGCTTCGTGACCGTCGAGCGCCTGCTCCTGGCGCTGGCCATCGAAAGCTCGGCTGCCACGGCGTCGATCCTGTCGAAGGCAGGCGTCACGCCGACCAAGCTCAACCAGGTCATCAACGATATCCGCAAGGGGCGTACCGCAGACAGCGCCAATGCCGAGCAAGGCTTCGACTCGCTCAAGAAATACGCGCGCGACCTGACGGCCGAAGCGCGGGAGGGCAAGCTCGACCCGGTCATCGGCCGCGACGACGAAATCCGTCGTACGATCCAGGTGCTTTCGCGCCGGACGAAGAACAATCCGGTGCTGATCGGCGAACCGGGCGTCGGCAAGACGGCGATCGCCGAAGGTCTGGCGCTCCGGATCGTCGATGGCGACGTGCCGGAGAGCCTCAAGGACAAACGCCTGATGGCGCTCGACATGGGTGCGCTGATTGCCGGTGCGAAGTTCCGCGGTGAGTTCGAGGAGCGGCTGAAAGCCGTGCTCAACGAGGTGCGCTCGGAAGAGGGCGAGATCATCCTCTTTATCGACGAGATGCATACGCTGGTCGGTGCCGGCAAGGCAGACGGGGCGATGGACGCCTCGAACCTTTTGAAGCCGGCGCTTGCGCGAGGCGAATTGCACTGCGTCGGCGCGACGACGCTCGACGAATACCGCAGGCATGTCGAGAAGGACGCGGCCCTTGCCCGCCGGTTCCAGCCGGTGTTCATCGATGAGCCGACGGTCGAGGATACGATCTCGATCCTGCGCGGTCTCAAGGAAAAATACGAGCAGCACCACAAGGTGCGGATCTCGGATTCCGCGCTGGTGGCCGCCGCGACCCTTTCCAACCGCTACATCACCGACCGTTTCCTGCCGGACAAGGCAATCGACCTGATGGACGAGGCTGCATCGCGCCTCAGGATGCAGGTCGACTCCAAGCCGGAGGAACTCGACGAACTCGACCGGCGTGTCATTCAGTTGAAGATCGAGCGCGAAGCCCTGAAGAAGGAGACCGACGCTTCCTCCAAGGATCGTCTCGCGAAGCTGGAACTCGACTTGTCCTCTCTCGAAGAAGAGGCTGCCGCGCTGACGGCGCGCTGGCAGGCTGAAAAGCACAAGCTCGGGCAAGCTGCCGATCTCAAGAAGCAGCTCGACGAGGCACGCAACGAGCTTCAGATCGTTCAGCGCAAAGGTGAATTCCAGCGCGCCGGCGAGCTTGCCTACGGCGTGATCCCGAAACTCGAGAAGGAGCTTGCCGAAGCGGAAAGCCAGGACGGTTCAGGCGCCGATGCGATGGTGCAGGAGGTCGTCACTCCCGACAACATTGCCCATATCGTTTCGCGCTGGACCGGCATCCCCGTCGACAAGATGCTCGAAGGCGAGCGCGAGAAGCTGCTCAGGATGGAGGACGAACTGGCAAAATGGGTCGTCGGCCAGGGCGATGCGGTGCAGGCCGTGTCGCGCGCGGTCCGGCGTTCGCGCGCCGGGCTCCAGGATCCGAACCGGCCGATCGGCTCGTTCATCTTCCTCGGGCCTACTGGCGTCGGCAAGACGGAGCTGACCAAGGCGCTTGCCCGGTTCCTCTTCGATGACGAAACGGCGCTGATGCGGATCGACATGTCGGAGTACATGGAGAAGCACTCGGTTGCCCGGCTGATTGGTGCGCCTCCCGGCTATGTCGGTTATGAAGAGGGCGGGGCGCTCACGGAATCCGTTCGCCGCCGGCCTTACCAGGTCGTGCTCTTCGACGAGATCGAGAAGGCCCACCCGGATGTCTTCAACGTGCTCTTGCAGGTGCTCGATGACGGCCGCCTGACCGATGGCCAGGGGCGTACGGTCGACTTCAAGAACACGATGATCATCATGACCTCGAACCTCGGTGCGGAATACCTGACCGCGCTTGGCGAGAACGAGGACAGCGATGCGGTTCGCGATCAGGTGATGGAGGTGGTGAGAGCCGCCTTCCGTCCGGAATTCCTGAACCGCGTGGACGAGATCATCCTGTTCCACCGCCTGCGTCGCTCGGAAATGGGGGCGATTGTCGACATCCAGCTCGAAAGGCTGCGCAAGCTGCTTGCCGATCGCAAGATCACGATCGAACTGGAGGACGATGCGCGGGCCTTCCTGGCTGACAAGGGCTATGACCCCGCCTATGGCGCGCGACCCTTGAAGCGGGCGATCCAGAAATATGTTCAGGATCCGCTGGCTGAGAAGATGCTGCAGGGCGAGTTCCCGGACGGCTCGGTCGTGAAGGTTCTCGCCGGCTCCGACCGGCTGAACTTCAAGCGCGGAACCTCCACCGAGAAGGAAGCAGCGTAAGCTACGCGCGGCGCTGTAGAGCATCAAGGACATGAAAGGCCGCCGAAAGGGCGGCCTTTTCACATGAACACGCTGCGGTAAGTGTTACTTGCTCGCGACCTCGTTGCCCTCGTCCTTGCCGAGGAGTTCATCGATCCGTTCGCGTTCCTTTTCGAACTTCGCCAGCGCTTCTCCTTTAAGCGATTTGCCGCCGGGCAGGCGGATGCGCAGGGGATCCACCTTGTTGCCGTTGACGATCAGCTCGTAGTGCAGATGCGGACCGGTCGAAAGCCCGGTCGTGCCGACCCAGCCGATCACCTGGCCCTGGACGACCTTGGCGCCCGGCTTGACGTTCTTGGCGATCGCGCTCTGGTGGTTGTAGGACGAGACGTAGCCGTTGGCATGGCGGACCAGCGTCTGGTTGCCGTAGCCGCCGGAATCCCAGCCGGCTTTCTCGACCGTGCCGTTGCCGGCGGCGATGATCGGCGTGCCGCGCGGCGCGGACCAGTCAACACCCGTGTGCATGCGGGAAAACCCGAGGATCGGGTGGCGGCGCATGCCGAACCCGGAACGGAAATGGCCGTTCGGAACGGGATTGCGCAAAAGGAACTGGCGGATGCTCTTGCCGTCCTTGTCGAAGTAGTCGATCGAATTGTCGTCCGGATCCTGGAAACGGTAGAACCGGGTCTCGGCGTCGCCGAACTTGGCGTTCACGTAGAGAAGTTCTGAGTCCTCCGTCGCGAGCCCGCTTTCGTCGGTGACCGAGAAGAAGGCCTCGAGCGAATCCGTGGGCTTCAACTGTGCCTGGAAATCGACATTGCTTGCCAACAGCTTGACGACCAGGGCCACCATGTCGGAATTCATGCCGTAGGAAAGAGCGGCTCGATAGATACCGTCGTAGACGCGCGGCAGATCGTGGCCGCTGGTAACGACCGGGGTGCCGTTGTCGTCGAAGGCGGTCGCGACCGCATCGAGTTTCGGCGGCTCGGCACCGGGGATGAAACGGCCCTGGTCGTCGACGGCCATGGTGAGCACGTGACGGTTGCGCGAGTAAATGGTGGCGCGCACGATGCGCGCTTCTTCGCCTTTCTGGATGATGCCGATGCGCAGGACGTCGCCGGCCGCCAGTTCCTTGGCGCCGAGGGCCTCTGCGATATAGCCTCCGGCATCCTCGGCCTGCGCCTTGGCATAGCCAGCATTCACCATCACGGTTGCGATCGGCGTCGGGCGGCGTACCGGGATGACGTCGTCAGCGTATTCGGTGCTCTGCTTGGTGATGTTCTCGTAGGCCGAAACGCTCATGTTCTCCTCGACGATCCGGGCAGAAAGCCCCTGGATCAGATCGAGATCGCCTGCATCCGACGCGAAGCGTTGCGGGTCGACGTAGAAGAGCGAAGCGACCTGCGTATTGCCCTCCGTCAGGACCGAGCCGTTGGTGCGGACGTTTTCCTCCACCTCGTCGAGCGACATGGATGGGCCGAAGGTCAAGCCTGATCCCTTCAGCGGAAAGTCGACGGTTTTCAGCGCCACTTCGGATTCGACATCCGAACCGTAGATGGTACCCGTCCTTGCTGCCGGAGCTTCGGCGTCCGCGTCGTCGGTCGCAAAGATCGCCAGCGGGTCGAATGCGGGATAGTTTTCGGACGTCTGATGATTGGCCGCGAGCGCCATCTTGACATGGACGAAGGGTTGCCGGCGGACGACCTCCTTCTCGCCGTCATGGATCATCGTCGAGACTTCCATCAC